>NZ_JBVVOU010000019.1:0-140292 GCF_055807635.1 Bradyrhizobium sp. Kon56
TACGGGTTCATTCAACCTGACAACGGCGGCAAGGACGTCTTCGTCCATATCTCAGCGGTTGAGAAGGCTGGTTACACCTCCTTGACAGAGGGAGCTAAGGTTATCTTCGATGTCGTGAATAACCGCGGAAAAGACTCGGCTGAAAATCTACGGATGGGGTGAGCCCTCCAAACGCGCCCAACTCGGTTGTGGCCGGGCGCGCCTTCGCTACTCACCGCTCTGTCCGCATGAAGGGGCTGCGCTCTGAGACCAAACGAAGGTCGGGGTCGGCGGCCACCGTCATGGACGCCTCGATCCGCAGGGGGGTCTCTGGGGGACGCTCAGCTAGCATTACCCAAGCGATGACTCCGACTGCAAAAAGGAATGCCACTATCCAAGGATACCGCATTGCGTACTCGCTAGTCTGGTATCAAGGTCCCGATCAGGTTGAGCAGCGCTTGCTGCTCAGGACCGTTACGCTGTCCCGTAGGAAGTTGCCGATTTCAATGTACGAGGTCCGTCCTCCTGAGTTGGCATTCGGCCGATGCTTCACGACTGGCGTGCTCGAAGGTGGTTGCCGCGACAAATACCAGATATCGCCATTGCTGCTTTCATACAGAACCCGATCGCTCATAGCGACGTAATAGCGCCCGCTGTCTTCGGTTCCTGTTGGACATCATGCTAACTACGGACTGCGGAAGATCCTGCGGTAGCGCCTGCGCCGGGGCCAGGGTCTGCCGGGCCCAACGCGGCCCGATCTGCCTTAATTGGAACCTCTTCCGCCATAGGCGTGTTCATCGGCGAATAACCCGCTAGGAGTCGCCGATGAACAAATGCTTTTGTCGCTCGGGACAGCAAGATCTCAGTTGCCAACGCAACTGCGAAGGATAAGCAAAGCGAAACGTTCCTCAAGAAGGCAATCGAGGGCAATTTCGCTGAAGTGAGCATGGGAGAGCTGGCGCAGCAGAACGGCCAGAGCGATGCCGTCAAGTCGTTCGGCAGAATGCTCTCCACAGACCACGCTGCCGCCAATCAGAAGCCCTTAAATGCTGCCCAAGCATTGGGAATGAACCCACCGAGCGGGCCGAATGCGAAGCAAAAAGCCGACCATGACAAGCTGGCAAGAATGTTCGGCGCAGGGTTCGACAAGATGTTCGCTACCCACATGGTCGCAGACCACTAGAAGGACATCGCCGAGTACAAGAAGGCATCTAAAACTAAGGATGCTGCCGGTGAATATGCCTCCGGCCAGATTGATACGTTGCAAAAGCACCTGGACGCCGCAGAATCGTTGAAGGCCGGTAGTTGATCCGACGCCTTTATGGAGAGGCGCTAAGACTACCTGCGCCGGCTGACGAGCGTTTTAGATGATGTCGGGGCGGACCAGCTGATAATTCGCGACCGGTACATCGAGTATGCGTTCGGCGGGAATGACGCGCTCGCGCTTGCAGAGGCCGAAATCTTCGCCCGCGCTCATGGCTGCACGTTTCATTACAATCGCATTGAGCAAGAAGGCGTGTTCACCAGGTCGTACCCCGCCGGTGGCCGGGCTTAAGGTTTTAGGAACGACCGCGCAGATTCAGTCTGCTTCTTTAAGCTGGAATAGCGCGATTCGACTGATGCCTGGCTACGGCCGAGTTTTGCTGCAATGTCTGTGAATGACGCTCCGCTCGCCCGCATCCGTAAAAGCATTTCGTCGTCCTTTGCGGACCAAATCGTCGAACTCTTTGGAGCTCCGGTTCGGCCCATTTCCACCCGCTGCCGATCAGATAAAGTAGGATCGCCATCAGGCAAATTATGGCGGCTGGCATCCCGAAAACAACCGCTTACAGGTTGGGCAGTCGTACAGGCGCACGCCGCATCGGCAGTGTTACCACTGTGTCCCCATCAGGAGGGCCTCACCGCCCGTTTGGCGCTGCGGTCAAGAACGCCAAGATGGCGGATGCCGGGGGGAGGACCCCCAGCCCACCCTTTGCGCAAATGCGCGTCCGCACGGGTCACATCTCGGCAGTTGAGAAAGCCGGCTTGAGCAGCCTCAGCGAGGGAGCCAAGGTCAGCTTTGACGTCGTGAACAATCGTGGAAAGGACTCTGCGGAAAATCTGCGCGTGGGGTGATCGTTTAATCGCGATGCGACGGTAGGAACCACACGAAAAGGCCGCAGCGGCGAACCACTGCGGCCAGCCGGGTTAAAATGAAAGCGTGAAATATTGATTCCAGCCCCGGCGAGATAAGCCTACAGCGACGGCTCACCTCCGCAATGTCGTCGATGTCACACTTATGGGAAACTTAAATGTCAGTCTTGCTGACTGAGGGAGGGCCCGCCGGGGCTGGCAATAGCGAGCCCTCAACCTCTAGCACGAGGCCACCAGATTGATGTCAAACCAATATCGAAATTCGGCAGGTCGCTTCCATCGAGTGTGAGGCAGCGAGCCTTCATTATCGCTGATGGCCCAGACCTATTCCCAAGTACAGCGCCTTTTGACGGAGCGCGCCAACGCTGCGCTTGGTCACCTTGGATATTTTGATGACAGGCGTACGCGCCTTTGAGTGCGCTTTAAGTTCCTTGATGTCGGCCTTAGTCCACTCGCGGCGAATAATTTTCTTTGCTTTCTTGGCCAACGTGGCGCTCTTTCGATGTTGAGGGCGCGGTCTAACAACGTAGCGCGCAGTTCGCAAGCCGCGCACTCACCCTCACGCGCAACTAAGTTTAAGCGCGACAGGAGTGGCGCGCATGTTCAGGGTTGTAGCTGCGGCTTGGCGGACCTGAACTCCTCCCGAAGTTGGAATGGCAATCCATCCGCTTTTCCCAAGAACAACCAATCCAGTGTAAGGCCAGGAATCTTTTGCACTAGCAGAATGCCGATGCTTTTTGACAACGGGAAGCCACGTTCGAAATTGTTCCAATGGGGGATTTCAATCCCGATCCGCTTACGAAAACGCCGTTTGCGTCCCGGCAACGGCTTTACGCACGAGCTTAAGCCTTTCGGCGACGTTTTCGTTACTCAATGGATTTTCGGGCATCGATTGCTAACCTTGGACGCCGCGGCGAGGGGAATCTGAAACTGTCTCAGGGTGGGTGCCGATTTGCTTCAAGAGATGGCCCACTGCAGCGCCAGTCTCAGGTAGGAGAAAAAGTAGCGATCAACGAATAGGCCGAGCGGCGGCCATGCGATGATGCCGATGCCGAGTAAGATTATGATGCCTGAACCGATCAGCATCTCTTTGATTTCGCGGTGCATCGCGTCAGTTTAGGCAATTCTCCGCTATCCCGTCCATTCCCTCAGGGTCAGCGCAAGTCAACACCCTTCAAGGGTACGTCGCCTCGACGGTTGCGATCGTCCAGCTTGCGCGCGCGCAACACGACGCCGCACTGCCGAGGAAGGTTGTTGACGCGGTGAATGATGACCGACCCGCGATCGTTTAAAGCCGACGGCGTTTTGCTTCCGGAGCCTCAACCAGTTTGGTATCCCAGGACAGGCGACAAGCTCCTCCACATTTCCGGAGACCTATGACGAGCTGCCGCGGTGCGCGCAGGGTATCGTTACCTTCGCAGAATTAGACGAGCGTCGCCGCCGAGAAGCTGGCGGGTAGTCAAAGGGTGCATCGACGACCAGCGCCGCGATCGTCGGTCGGTTAGGGCGCCGGCACAATCACCCCATCCGTTTGATGGCATCTCACTGAAGTTCGCTTGTTCGCACGTATGCGAAAGCGAGGGCGTCCTCGGGCTGTCCGTTCATACGAGCAGAGCGGAACCAGCTCGCGTATCGCGCGACAGACGCTATTGAACCCACTTCTGACATTGTATTTTTGGGAGCTATGGCTTTAGGCTTGCCAGCAACGTCTTAGTGGAGTTGCGCTTATGGGAAGGAACGCAGGTAACCATTTCTGTCGCGCGGCCGTGGCGTGCGGTTTTGCTTGTGCGCTGCTCAATTGCGAGGACACGAAAGAGGCCAGCCGCGTCGGCCTATCGTGCGTCGGGACGTACTCCGATCTCGCTAATGAGCAGAATTATGGCCGAAAACTGTCCCCACAGGTGACATCGTATGAGATAGGATTGCTCATCCACGGAGCCAGGTTCGTCCGCTTCAGTAGCTAGTTGGGAAACTTAAGACGCCCTGGGTGCACTGAGGACACGACGATGAGCCATGACGTAAGAGCTTGGCTTGAGCATCTCGGACTCGGGCGATATGCCGAAACGTTCGCACAGAGCGGCGTCGATTTTGATCTGCTGCCCGATCTCAGTAACAGCGATCTGAAAGATCTCGGGATTGCAAGGCTAGGAGACCGCAAGCGTCTGCTCAGGGCGATCGCCACGCTCATGCGGACCAAGCCCTTAGCGGCAATTCCGGCTCCGAGCACATCCGAGGCGGAACGTCGTCAGCTGACCGTGATGTTCTGCGATCTCGTCGATTCTACCGCTCTTTCCAGCACTGTCGATCCCGAACAGCTGAGAGAACTACTGCTCGCCTATCAAGCAGCTTGCGTCGCCGTCATTGACCGCTACGACGGCCATCTCGCGAAATACCTTGGAGACGGTCTGCTGGTCTATTTCGGTCTTCCGCGTGCGCATGAGGATGACGCCCAACGTGCGGTGAGTGCCGGGCTGGATATTGTCGAGGCGGTCGTGCTGCTGAATCGAGACTTGTCCAAGAAATTCGGTATCGAGCTCAGTGTCCGCCTTGCCGTGCACACCGGGCTCGTGGTGGCAGGCGAGATGGGTGCGGGTGGCGCACGCGAGGAAATGGCGATTGTCGGTGAAACACCGAATGTTGCTGCGCGGCTACAGTCACTGGCCGCCCCCAATACCTTAGTGATCAGCTCCAGCACACAGCGGCTGGTCGCTGGCTTTTTCACCTACGAAGACATTGGTGTCCACCAGCTGAAAGGCGTCGCCCGTCCTGTGCAGGCGTGGCGAGTGACCGGCGAGCGTCTGACCGAGAGTCGTTTTGAGGCGCTGCATCCTGGCGGGCCATTCCCGCTGATCGGTCGCGAGGAAGAGGTCAATTTATTGCTGCGCCGCTGGGAGCAGGCGAAGCAAGGTGACGGCCAGGTCGTATTGCTCTGTGGGGAGCCTGGCATCGGCAAGTCGCGGATTGCCGAGGCGCTCATCGAGCGAATAGCGGACCTGCCGCATGCACGGTTGCGGTGCCAATGCTCGGCATATTTCGCGACCAGCGCGCTATATCCCTTCGCGCGCCAGTTGATACAGGCGGCCGGGTTCCTGCCAACTGATCCGCCGGCGATTAAATTGAACAAGCTCGAGCAGATGTTGACCGAATCTGGACAGGCAGTGCCCGAGAACGCTTCGCTGTTTGCAGGTTTGCTATCGATCCCTGTTGCTTCGCACTATCCGAAGCTGGAGCTGTCGGCAGAGAGCCTTAAGCAGAGAACGGCGACAGCATTGGTCGATCGAATGCTTGGGTTGGCGACCCGGAAGCCGGTGCTGATCGTGGTGGAAGACGCGCATTGGATCGATGCTTCAAGCGCAGACTTAATAATGGCCGCGATGGATCGTGTGCAGGAATCTCGGGTCCTGATCCTGATTACCTACCGACCCGACTACGTACCGCCATGGAGCGGCCGCCCCCATCTAACCATGCTTACGCTCAATCGGCTAAGCCGAGCGCAGGCAGCTGACATGGTTGGTGCGTTTGCTGCTACCGAAGCGCTGCCGGCGGAAATAATTCAACAGATCGTTGAAAAAGCGGACGGCGTGCCGCTTTTCATCGAGGAGCTGACCAAAGCGGTACTCGAGGCCGGCTTGGCCGACGGCGAAACTACTTGCGGGCGTGCCGGGCGACTGCAGCTCTCGGTTCCGGTGACACTGCAGGACGCCCTGGTTGCGCGGCTGGACCGGACAGCCGGGACGAAGGAAGTCGCGCAAGTGGCGGCGGTGCTGGGCCGCGAATTCAGCGAGGCCCTCCTGACAGCTGTCTTGCCACCGAAGCGAGACGCACTGACCGCAGCCTTGGATGCGTTGGTTCACGCGGGACTACTGTTCCGCCGCGGCTTGCCCCCTCAAAACAGCTACGTCTTTAAGCACGCGCTGGTGCAGGACGCCGCCTATGGAACCCTGCTCTTCACCTCCAGACAGCAACTGCATGCGCGGACCGCCGACGTACTTGAGCAGCAATTCCCGGAGATTGCAGAAGCGGAGCCCGAACTGCTGGCACACCACTACGCGGCCGCCGGCATATACGATCGCGCGATCGCCTATTGGCAGCGGTCCGGGACGCGTGCGCGCGAACGCTCCAATTACGTCGAGGCTGAGCACGCCTTGACCGCGGCGGTTGCACTTGTGCCGCAACTGCCCGACCAGGCGCGGAAGCGTACTGAGCTTGACCTGCAGATGTCGCTCGGCGCGGTGTATCGCGCCCTCCGTGGCTCGGGCTCACTGCAGACTGAGATCAGCTATAGGCGTGCCCGCGCACTATGTGAGGAGATTGGCGACGCCGATCGGCTCTTGGAAGTCATGTATGGTCAGTTTGTCGGTGCGTTCAATCGGCCGAAGCTTCATGATGCCGAGCTCTATGCGAGCGAGTTCATGGAGGTTGCGCAGATTGACCAGAATGCTTCAGCGCTGAAGGTGGCAGAGTATTTGATTGGCAGCACAGCATTTTTGCTGGGTGATCTTGTTCGCGGTCGCCAACATTTGGAAGAGTCGCTGCGCATCGATAACGTAGACCATGGGCGCGTCAATCGTTACTCGCACGGCCAGTATCCCACTTGGCCACTGACATACTTGGCATGGACCATGTTCGTGCTTGGATTTCCGGACCAGGGGCACGCTTTAGCCGCAGAAGCCATTGCGGCTTCAAGGAAGGGTTCAGAGTTCTACTATGCAATGGCACTTAGCAACGGTTGCTATCTGCATCATATGTGCGGAGATTGTGCGGCCGTGGAGGCGAACGTTGCTAGGCTGCTCGATCTTGCGGCGAAGAAAGGGGTCGTGTACCGCGCGCAGATGCGCCTTTTCGAAGGCTGGACACGGGCTTGTCGCGGCGCACCCGAAGGTGGGATAGAGCTGATGCGTGACGCGCTGGCTAAACTCGTCGCGACGGAGCAGAAGGTCGAGCATCCCTACAAGAGATCAATCCTGGCCGAGATTTGTCTGCAAGCCGGTCGGTGGTCGGAAGCGGAGGAACAGCTCGGCGAGGGACTACGCCTGGTGCGGGCCACGGACGAACGCTGGTATGAGGCGGAGTTACACCGGCTTGCCGCCGAACTTGCGCTTGCAAAAGGGGACAAGGTGAATGCCGAGGTAAAATTCCGGCGAGCGCTCACGCTTGCGACGGCGCAGTCGGCGCGGATGTGGGAGCTACGCGCGGCGAAGGGACTTGCCCGGCTATGGCGCGAAGCTGGCAAGATCGACGAGGCGCGTGCCCTACTGGCGCCGGTGCTCGGCAGCTTCACCGAAGGTTTCGACACGCGCGATCTCATCGAGGGCAGGGCACTCCTCGATGAGCTGGCCTGATGCACAAGAGCCAGTTTGGGCGACCGGCGCCAGCTTCTCATGGTCTAGGGCCGTAGCTGGCCCATCAGCGAAGTCGCGGCATGCCTCGGTTAGCCCGCTCGGTGGGGTTTGGCGGACCAGTGTTGCTCACATTGTGTTCCCATTTTCGCCCGAAGCGGACTACCTTCTAAACGCATCAAGTCATGTTGCCTGGCATGAAGCATCGGACACGCGGATGGCCGTCGATGTAGTGCCTCCAGACCATTGTGCGGCCGAAACGGTTGGGTTGTGTGATGACCGCGCCATCAGGTACGATCACCCATTCGTCGTCAATGAGGACGCGGTAACGCCCACGACTGGACTCCCAATCCGCGTCGGACACTATGTATCCGTCGGCATCGGTACAGCACTTTCCAAATTCGCTCTGCAAGCTTTCGAACCATGACTTCAGCGGAGAGTGGTCGTATCGGCCATCATCACGTGCGAGTGCTGGCGTCAGTAGCAACGCTGAGCCAAACAACAACGCCGCAAGTTTCGCTGGAAACATCTCTTTGCCTCCGCGATATCACCGGCCGATCGGCTGGCTTGGTGCGGCTAAGGCTGTCAACCATTAATCCGTTGCGGCTGCCGCTGGTGAGCGACGATAGCTACAATCGCTCCATGTTGTGATGGGCGGCCCTTCATCGCCACTGCCCTTTGACGTGAGTCCCGCAATTCAAGCCAAGGTTCAAAAGAACGGCACCTCAACTAAAGGTCAGTGCAGCTGCTTCTTTGGTCTAGCCGCCATCGGCGCGGCTTCCTCTGAGCGAGGGCATTCGCTAAGTGATCGAACTCCGTTGCCGTAAGCATGATTCGTCCGCACGCCACGCAACGGGGATCGGGCAACCGCAAGCGGAGAATAACACCTCGAAAAGCGTGCTTATTTTCGGCAACCCCTGACGAAATCACCTGTACTTTTCATTGCCGAATGAACGCGGTGGCAAGCGGCCGTCTCGGCACGACGTAAAATCGCGCTTCGCATGTCACGCAGATCAGGTGCTCCGCGAATCTATGCGCAGCCCGGATCGCAATTTCGATCCGCAATCCGAACACTTTCCGGCGTTTACTGCCCCAGGAACTCTGAACGTCAGACGCCGAACGAACGCGTGATGTGCTTTGCCATCGCGATAGCCTCGTCAGTATACTTGCCATTTGATATTGATGATCCCACAGGCTCAGAAAAGACAGCGCGAAAGCAGCAATCATGCAACCTTTTAGCATCGGCCTCCCGTGAAGGGACTGCCAACCGAGCAGGCCCGGTTGATAGCAACCAGATGCGTGTCGCCGCGACGATAACAATAAACTCAACGTCGGCAACGATCCATTAAATTTCCCTAAAGCAGAACTCTAGAGAGGCAGCCGCGCCACCTTTTCGGGCCGATAATCTCCAAGGACGTACTCCGCCGAACCATTGCGGTTTCCAGCTTGGCGGCGTGCTCCTGCCGATCGGACGTTTCGCGAGCTTGGAAACGAGGCTGCTGGCCATTAGCCTTCTGCGGGTCATCAGACGCGAGAGCGCCACGAACACTCACATACATCATGGTGAGCTGTCGTTCGTGAAAAAGCTCGATGGTGAAGATCCCTTTAGAAGGTCGGTCACTAGAATTGACGTAAGCGGCGACAGCAGTTAAACGCGCGTCCGCCTCAGTTGCAACAAGAGGTTCGAATATTGATTCGCTCGGTAATCCAGCGTTCCTCGGCTCGCCCAACGATTTCTTAGAACTCACACCTTGGATCAGCCGATGATGGGGGTGCAAGGGCGCTTGGTCTCATCCAGGCGCCCTTGTGCTGAGCTCGTCCTAAGCTCCGCGCCAGACGCGCAACACGCCTTCGCGAAAGCCGCCAACGAGCTGATCAGATGCGTCCGGTGGCAGAATTTGGCTGAGATCACCAAACGACCCGCTCACCATGGTGCAAGCTCATGCGCCGAAGCATGCTCTGCCCAGCGGCGACCCAACTCCAAACCTCCTTGCCGATCTGCCTCTGCGTTCATCGTCTTGGACTATCTCCGCGTCCGTGGCCCCGGCGAAGCTGATGCCGCGCCGAGGCCTGTACGTTCTCGCCAATCTTGGAAGCTTGGGGGCCGGAAAGATCGGCAAGGCGCGCCCCAGACAAGCAGAAACTCAGGATTTGACTAGTGCACCTTGTGCCAATGCATGAACCCCGACGTCGCTCGCGGCGAGTGCCTGAAGGAATAGAGCGGAAGTTTCAGGCTAATTACATCATAATTTCAGGACAGTGATCCCCCGGCCATGCTCTCGAGTAGCAATAGATTTGCTGCGGTGCATGAGTCCTGTAGTGGCCCTTACCCGAAGGTGAATTGAGCGCATGTCAATGTCGGCTGTCAGGGCCAAACCGGACGCCGATCCAACTTGGCGTCCAACGCTGCTTTTGACCCCGGACGTCCATTCAGCATCACCGCAACAACTTGTAAGGGCCATGAACTCAGTCAGCAACCTTGACCAACGCAAAGCCACAAAACTCTGCTAGGTTCGAGCATCCGGGCGTTTGGCCCGTGCGGGGAGGCAATGGTGACAGACTCCGAAGTCTCCAGCGACCGACCGAATAAACCAGTATCCGATAGTGACCCACTGAACAAAACGCCATCCGACGACGAGCGTCCGGACCAACCGGCATCGGCTCGCGACTTTAAGGGTCGCCTCCGGGTGCGAATGCGATTGATTGGCGGGGCGCTTGCTTCGATCGCGGCTATCGGTGCGATCGCGGGTGGCCTCGTCGGCTATTGGACTGTGTGGAAGACGCTTCGCACCGACGTGTTTCCGGACAAGCAACAGACGCAGAGGGAAGCTACGGCCCGGCCCGACATTGCTCCCCGCTTGTCACTTGTCATTCTGCCGTTCGCAAACGTCAGCAATGATCTGGAGCAGGACTATTTCGCCGATGGCATCACGACCGACCTGACGACCGACCTCGCGCAAATGCCCGGCGCGTTCGTTATCGGACGCGGAACGGCGTTTACATACAAGAACAAGCAGATCGACTTCAGGACGCTCGGCAAGGACCTTGGCATCCGCTGGGCGGTCCAGGGCGCGGTGCGGCGCAACGGGGATCAGGTTCGGGTCAACGTATCACTTACGGATATCGCGAGCGCTCGGGACGTCTGGTCCGATCGTTTCGACGGCGACCGTACGAACCTCGCCGCCTTGCAGGACCAGATCACGGCGCGGCTCGCTCGTTCGCTTAACATCGAACTGATCCAAGCCGAAAGCCGTCGCAGCGAAGTGGACCGATCGAGAAATCCAGACGCTACGGACTTCACGATGCGCGGCTGGGCAAAGCTCTATGGGCCGCAGTCGAAGGTCCAAAATGGCCAGGCAAAGGACCTATTCGATAACGCGCTGCGCCTCGATCCGGACAACGTCGAGGCCATGATTGGCAAAGCGCGGTGTCTGGCCGCTGGTGTGAACAACCGATGGTCTACGTCCGTTGTTGAAGACAAAAAACAAGCGATCGACCTCATCGACAGAGTTCTGTCCAAAAGCCCGGCAAGCGCGAGTGCTCATACGACCAAGGGAACCATTCTTCTATTTGGACGTCCTGAGGAGGCATTGGCTGAATACGATGCGGCGCTCGAAATTGATCCAAATAATCCAGCTGCCTACGCTGCTAAAGCAATTGCACTCGTCGCCTCCGGGCGCGCGCGCGAAGCCTTCTCGCCGGTCCAGTTGGCTCTCCGTCTCAGTCCCAGAGATCCTTTTGCTTTCCAATGGCACTTCTGGCTCTGCCATGCACACTTGCACCTGCACCAATATGGAGAAGCTATCGAGGAATGCGGGCGCTCGGTCAATTTGAACAACTCGCACATGTACGCTTATGTAGATCTGACTTCGGCTTATGGAGCCACGGGGCAATTGGAACAGGCACAGCGGAGCTTGACTGAATTGAACAAACTGCGACCAGACTTCACGATCCAGTGGTACCGTGATCTTGTTTACTCAATGTCAACGAACCCGCAGTTTCGTCAAGAGATCGACGACATTCTCGATGGGCTGAGGAAGGGAGGGGTTCGGGAATAGCAAGCCTATTCGCTTGCTGGCGTCGACGGCCTCTTCACACCTCGAATGTCAGCTGTTGGGCCGATTTTGCAAGGTCGGCTGTTACGTTAGCTCCGGCCAACACCGACGCGAATGGACCCGACGCGGAAATGTTCATTCGCGGCGGATGTGCCCGCCCAAAAATTTCGAGTGGATCAGCTCTACTGACGCACCTTCGCTGGCTGAGCGCCGCCTGCGACACCGTGCTACTCTTTGTTTGGTCTGTGACTCTTGCTGGAGCGTTCCGCAGGGCATAGCCTGCTCGCTCGCATAAGTTCTCTGCGCCATCATAAAGGGAGGGAACGATGGCTATTAATCGTGTACTCATCGCATTGTTTCTGCCGGTTGCTGTTCTGACAAGTTCGAGCGTCGTTGCTCAGAGCGTGCCGCCGGAAGGTTCGGTCTCAGTCATATTCACCGCCACGCCGATTCCAGCACCCAAGCCAATGTCGATTGGCAGCGGTAGAGAGTTTGTTTTCATCAACCAGGCCATGGCAGCCTCGAACGAGGCTGGAAACCCCGTACTCAACAACATGGGTGGACGCTGCCAGCTGAGCCGCCTAACGGATTCGTCTGCAAAGACCGCAGAGATTCACGGGTTCTGTACTTACGTCGACAAGGACGGCGATCAGTTGTTCGAGCAGTGCGACTGGATGCCTGGATCCGCCAACAATTGCAACATCACCGGTGGAACGGGGAAATTTGAAGGTCTCCAGGCTGCGCTCGTCGTCACCATAGACCCGCTTAAGAGCAACTTCGAAGGCGTCAATCAGGTCATTGGCCACAAGAAGGGAACGTACAAGTTCGCTAAGACGAACTGAGCCAACCAAGCTTGGGCAGCTACATATTTCGAAACCGATGCCCGGATAATCGCTTGGCCTGGAGCATCTACTCGATGATCCGCGGCTGAGGCAATTCTGATAGTACCACGAGTTTTGGTTGCCCCTGGCAGGTGCCGCCGCTGCTTGGCCGCGCGGGAGCAGAGCGGAAGCCGCTCGACTGCCGAACGACAGACGCGATGACCAAAGCTGATATCGAGCGACGCAGGCCACTCGTGGAAACGTGAACTCCTTCACTCGCAATCTGCCGGTCATCCCACGCTAGTCTGAGTAAGGCCGGGTTGTTCTCAAGAGGAGGAAGCTGAAATGCGTGAACCAAACGTCGAAAAATTGAACGCGCTGGTAGGAAAGCTGGTCGGCGACCTTGGCATCTCGCTTGGCGGTGCGAGCATACTGATCGGCGATCGCCTCGGGCTCTACAAGGCGATGGCGGATGGTGCCGTGATCACTCCGTCCGAGCTTGCGAAGAAGATCGGACTGCATGAGCGTTACTTGCGCGAATGGCTGTCAGGGCAGGCCGCCTCAGGATACATCGACTACCATCCGGAAAAAAATGCATTCTCACTCTCGGCGGAGCAGGCCATGGCTTTCGCCGAAGAGGGGTCGCCAGCCTTCTTTGCGGGCGCATTCGATGTCGTGCAGTCCACGTACCTCGACGAACCCAAAGTCGCCGAAGCGTTTCGGACCGGGAAAGGCGTTGGTTGGCACGAGCATTCGAAATGTCTGTTCTCTGGCACCGAACGCTTCTTCAGGCCGGGCTATAACGCCAATCTGGTTTCGAACTGGATTCCGACGCTCGAAGGCGTCGAAGCGAAGCTGAAAGCCGGCGCCAAGGTGGCCGATGTCGGATGCGGCCACGGCGCCTCTACGATTGTGATGGCGCAGGCCTACCCCAATTCAGAGTTCTTCGGGTTCGATTACCACAAGCCTTCGGTCGAACGGGCGAAGGTCCTGGCGCAAGAAGCGGGAGTTGGAGACCGCATCACGTTCGCGCAGGCCAGCGCCAAGGACTTTCCGGCTAAAGACTATGATCTGGTGGCGTTCTTCGATTGCCTGCATGACATGGGCGATCCCGTCGGGGCAGGCAAACATGTCAAGGAAACACTAGGCAAGGACGGGGCGTGGATGATCGTCGAGCCGTTTGCTCATGACAATCTCAAGGATAATCTCAACCCGGTCGGATGCATCTTCTATCACGCCTCGACATTCATTTGCACGCCGGCATCGCTCTCGCAAGAAGTGGGGTTGGGTCTCGGTGCGCAGGCGGGTGAAAACAGATCGCGTCAGGTGGCGACTGAAGCGGGCTTTAGGCGCTTCCGCCGCGCGACCGAGACGCCGTTCAATATGATCTTCGAAGTGCGTTCTTGAGGCACCGGATCCACAGTGAGCATGAGTCCGAGTGTTTGCGGAAAAGCGCTCTTAGAGCCTGCATTCACTCGGGACCTACGTCCGCTTCGGTGCCCTCCGCGGCCATGTCGCTGGCCGAATGTTGGTCGGCTTGTCGGGAAACGGTGATCGGGAACCTCTACGGCGCAAATTGACCCGTATGACACGCCGTCTAAGCAATGCATTGTTCAAAGGCCAAGCTCGTGCCTTGTGTTCTCAGGACGGCGACAGTCGAAGAGCTGCGGAGCGTGTCGCGGCGAGCGTCGCACAATCTTAGGCCCGATGTGCTCGTTGCTGCGGGACCGCGAGCGGTACTAGCCACAATTCTCGAAATGCAACAGAAGCTTCCTGGCCGCGACGTGCCCTATGACATCAGTCCAGAAAAGGTGTATTATCTCATTGTTCTACCCGTTCGCGGTGCGAGCCCTGGAGATTGTCATGGCAATACGTACCGATGCTGTGGCCAGCGCGATGATTGTCGTTGAAGGCACAGAGCGTCAGATAGAGTTACTTAAAACGGAAATAGACGCGCAGCCGAATAGTGAAAGCAGATCCAGCGAGCGCAAGAATTTTGACGGAGACACAGCGGCGTGGATAGTTATTGCCAGCCTGAGCGCTCAATCCCTGCCTCACATCCTGAACTTCATGCGAGATGTCCTTCAGATCAACAAGGTGAAAAGGTTCAAAATTGGCGACATAGAGATTGAGAACCCGGGAATAAAGGAGCTGGATGAACTCAGAGCTCGCCTTGCTTCCCTGCCTACCAGCAAGCTCGAATGAGTAGCTTTTCCGAGTTGGCCGCGGACGAAGCTCTGCGGGCTTCCCTCGGAAAGCTGGCCACCTTTCGGCGGTATGATCGTCAAAACCGCACTCCGATGAACTTCGTCCTGGATGAAGTGGAACGCCAGATCGGAAAAGTGTTTTCCGTCTATTGGGTTGATAACGGCCCGCCAGACGTTTTTTGTCTTCCTGGCCTTCAGCCGGCGCCAGTCGTGTTCAATGTTCGGTACCTGATTTTGGCAGCCGCGCTTCGTCGCCTCATTCGTTCGCCGGCGTCCGGCGAATTGCTAGTCGACAATGCAAACAGACTTTCTTTGCTTCTGATCGCAGAGCTGGCGCTTCACTATGGGGATCCAGATTTTGCCACGCTTGCGTTTTGCAGGGCCGTGACCGGAATGCACTTCTTCATGCATCAATTCGGAGACGAAAAAGAGCAACTTGCGCCTCTTGAACACACGCCCATTTGCGAGAGCTACATGGCGATTTGGTTCTTTGGTCTTGTCCACGAAATGGGACACCTCGATCCAAGTCAGTCTAAACAATTCGACGCTGGGCATTGGATGTCTGACGACTGGATTACAGGTTTGATCGAATTAGTAGTTGACCAATTCGATGCTTATGCATTGCCCGTTCGTGAGAAGGCGAAGCAGGCTGCGAAATCTGGCGACTCGGTCCTAGCTCTTTCTCACTTGCGCGGTGAAGCTCTAGCAGATCTGTTCGCGACAGCTGTGCTTTTCCAATCGACTTCGGAGATTATGAAGCAGGTCGGTTTGGACCGCTTTTCAGGACCGCAGTTCGCTGCCGAAATGACCATCATTATCAATGTCATCGCTGTCATTGATCGGTGTCGGCGAGTGGCGATAGCGGCTTCGGCAACTGAGCAGGACACGATCGATTGGGCTTTGGGTTTTCATCCGATCGCCATGCACGTGCGCGCCCACATACAACGAGAATTTCTTGAGGCCGCAATCGCTCAATGGGCCTACGGAGATGAGCCAAGCAACGAAAATCTAGAGACGGTCGCAAAGAGCCTTGATGCGATCGTAAAGGAACTTGAACCAAGGATCGATGCACTTGACACTGGGCTCAGTCGGACGATGGAATTTGCACTCTTTCCCGATCGCCGGAAGCCCGATTGGACCATATTAGAAGAATTCCGTGCTCACCTTCTTCAATCTGAATCAGTGGGGTTAAGCCGAGATCTTTCGGCGGGATTTTGCGACATGGCCGCGGCCAGGATGAAGGACGGCAAGCTTCTTAGAGCTCTCAGGAGTATTGTTACTGATCCGAGCCAACCCCTCTGCCCGGACCCGACGGGAGACCTGATGTATCTAGTGCCCTGCGTGCACGGGCACGGTGATTGGAGCCGACCATTTGGCTTGGATACGAAGCACGGACACATTGTGTTCGTATTCAAGGTCGAGGGACAATTGTTTGATCGATTCTTCGACATTTCCGCCAAGGAACTCAAATCAGGCTTCGAACTGAAGAGAGCTGCCATCGCAGTCCCGCGGGGGAAGCAGCTGGGACCACGGATCGCGTCCACTATGCCGTCTAATGTTTCCTTCAGGATAGCTGTCGAGGGCACCGAAGAGTTTGATTCTTATTTCCGAGAGCTTGTCGAGGGTACCATCTGGCGGTGGTAAGCCATCTTTAGTGCCAAGCTTCATTATGTCGCTGCTTCGCCAAAAGCGAGTTTAGGTCCGAAAGCGCAAGTTTGCATGCGCCCCTGGGTACCGGTTCGGCTTGAACTGCCGCTGTATCCTGGTGCGTCCCCCTTTACTCCGGGTAAGTTCCGCCAGCTTCGGAAAACGCCTTCAGCAGAGCCGCCGACCACAACTCCATCGCCTTTGTCTTCTCGGGAATCCGCTGCGCCTGGAAGTACCAGCGCTTTCCGGTCTGGCCGACCCGATCAAGTTCATTCCTGCGATCGCCGGCGATCTCGTGCCCGATCATCAGCGAAGCGGTGCCCGGCGGCAGGTCCGTCTCGTCCAGGATGTGGTCGTCCATCGTCGAGCGGAGAATGTGCATGCTGAAGTGGGGAATTCCGCGCAAAACGTCGCGGTGGTTGCTTCCGCGCAGGCCGCGCATGTTGCGGATGTGGTTGGCGAGCGCCGATCCAGAGACCGCTATGTCGCCCGCCGTGGACTGCATCACCCTCGAGGCGAACACCCATCTGCACTCGCGGTCAGGCAGGCCCGCGCGCTCGGCGGCCCGCTTCCAGTCGCGCATGCAGCAGCGCGCGAGGTGCAGTCCGAACTGGGGGATGGGCAGGGCGAACGGGCTCTGCGTCTTCATCACTTCGGGTTGCCAGACCGCAAGGCCCCAGCCGGGCTCGCCGCGCGGATCCTGGAGTTCGAAGTCCTTGCGGGCGACCCAGGTGCCGGAGCCGCGGCGGTGTCCGGTGAGACAGTCCCACCAGAGGCCCCAACGCACGCCCGGCGACACCCGCTCGTTGCCGGATCGCGAGGCGCAGAACCGCTCGTGCTCCGCCAGCAGCATGCCAAGGTGCTCGACCTTGAAGTTCTCCTTCTTCTTCTTCAGCGCGCGGTCGCGTTCGACCTTCTTCTCCACCTCCGCCGGCGTCCGGCGGCGCCGCTCTGCCAGGAGCCACCATTTGCGGCTGAGGAGTCCGCTATCCTTGCGCCCGTAACTCGCCGCCCAGGTCAAGGCGGCGCTGCCGTAGGCGCGAAATTTCCGGTAGGCGTCGTATCCGTATTCCTCGTGTAGATTCTTTTGGACGCCCTCGAACCAGTCCTCGTTCAGGTTCGTCAGGAGCAGGTTAGCGCTCCGCGCGACCTCCTTGGGTCCGAATATCTGCCGGACGTCGCTCTGGGTCTCGGCCGACGGGTAGATCGGCCGTCCGGACGAGTCCTCGCGCATCCCGGAGATGTGCATCCTATAGTTCTCGACAAGCTCGCCCCAGGTCCAGCACGGTTTCTCCTCTGGAGCTTCGACGGGATTGCCCATCTTCGCCCATTCGCGCTTGGCCTTCTCACGGGCCTCCCGCAGGCCCAGGGGCTCGTCGCCGACGGCGCTGGGCGACGCACTCCATAACGTCTTGTGAAGCGCAGGAGCTCTGCGTGCGTGGACGATCACTATCCCGCGTTGGCCTTCAACCCCGCAGCCTGGATGCCCGCCACGGCACACGCCTCGTCATTGTC
Organism: Bradyrhizobium sp. Kon56; assembly: GCF_055807635.1. Taxonomy (NCBI): domain Bacteria; kingdom Pseudomonadati; phylum Pseudomonadota; class Alphaproteobacteria; order Hyphomicrobiales; family Nitrobacteraceae; genus Bradyrhizobium; species Bradyrhizobium sp. Kon56. The sequence continues at coordinate 17,697 of NZ_JBVVOU010000019.1, forward strand.
CGAGGAGTCGCCGGAGACGCCGACGGCGCCGAGCAGCGTCGTGCCGTCCATGATCAGCACGCCGCCGGGGACCGGCACCAGCGCGCCCTTGGCCATGGTGTTCACGGCGTCGATGAAATAGGCCTGCTCCTGCGCGCGCTGGAATAGGGCGCGTGAACCCATGCCCAATGCGAGCGCGCCATAGGCCTTGCCGTGCGCGATCTCGGCGCGCATCAGGCTGGTGCCGTCCTGCGCCGCGGCGATCTTGAGCACCCCGCGGGCGTCGAGGATGGTAACCACCAGCGGCTTCAGCTTCAGCTCGGTGGATTTCGCGAAGGCGGCATCGAGGATCTTGCGGGCGGTGTCGAGGGTGAGGTCAGCCATGGCTGGTTTCCTTTGCAACGGGAGGGATTGTGGATTCCGTCTTCGCACGATCGAGGCTCACCGCCAGCACGCGCGCAACGTGAAGCGCCTCGCGCTGGGCGCCGTCGTGGATCTGGTGTCGGCAGGAGGTGCCGTCGGCAACGACGAGCGTATTCTGGTCCGCGCGCCGCACGGCGGGTAGCAGCGAGAGCTCGGCCATCTCGATCGAGGCATCGTAGGTGTCCGCGCCATAACCGAACGCGCCGGCCATGCCGCAGCAGCTCGACTCGATGGTCTCGACCTTCAGGCCGGGGACGAGGCGCAGCACCTGCTCGACCGGCTTGAACGCGCCGAAGGACTTTTGATGGCAATGGCCGTGCACAAGAGCTTTGTCGGCAACGCTGCCGAGCGGCAGTTGCAGCCGGCCGGCCTCGGCCTCGCTCACCAGGAATTCCTCGAAGGTCAGCGCGTGGGCGCCGACGGCTTTGGCGTCATCGTCCTTGCGCAGCGAGGCGAGCTCGTCGCGCAGCGTCAAAAGGCAGCTTGGCTCCAGGCCGACGATCGGCACGCCGCGCGCGGCAAAGGGCGCGAAGGCGGCGACGAGACGATCGAGCTCGGACCTGGCTTCGTCGACGAGACCCGCTGACAGGAAGGTGCGGCCGCAGCACAGCGGACGGCTGCCGCTTGCAGGTCTCGGTAGACGCACGCGATAGCCGCCGGCTGCGAGCACGCGCAACGCGGCCTCGAGGTTCTCGCGCTCATAGATGCGATTGAACGTGTCGGCGAACAGCACCACCTCGCGCCCGGTTTCCGGCCCGACCGCCTCGGCCGGCGGCACGAACACGTCGCTGCGGAACGCGGGCAGCGCGCGGCGCGCACTGATGCCGGCAAAGCGCTCGAACAGCTTTCGCAGCAGAGGGCTGCGGTTGCGCAAATTTGCCAGCGGCGCGAAGCGCGACGCGAGGCCGGCATAGCGCGGCAGGTAGCCGACCAGGCGATCGCGCAAGGTCAGACCCTGCGAGGCCGCGCGCGCGGCGAGCACCTCGATCTTCATTTTGGCCATGTCGACGCCGGTCGGACACTCGTGGCGGCAGGCCTTGCAGGATACGCAGAGCTTCAGCGTTTCCATCATCTCGTCGGAGGAGAGCGCGCTTGCGCCGAGCTGGCCGGAGATCGCGAGGCGCAATGTATTGGCGCGGCCTCGCGTCACGTCCTTCTCGTTGCGCGTCACGCGGTAGGACGGACACATCACGCCGCCCTCGAGCTTGCGGCAGGCGCCGTTGTTGTTGCACATCTCGACCGCGCCTTGGAAGCCGCCACCGGCTCCGGGATAAGCGGACCAGTCGAGTTTCGTCTTTAGCTCAGCGACGCGATAGTCCGGCTTGAAGCGAAACAGCGATCGATCGTCCATCCTGGGGGCGTCGACGATCTTGCCGGGATTGAGCACGCCCTCGGGATCGAAGCGCTGCTTCACTTCCCTAAAGTCGGTGACGAGGCGCTCGCCAAACATCGTTTCGTGGAATTCGGAGCGCACCAGGCCATCGCCGTGCTCGCCGGAATGCGAGCCCTTGTATTCGCGCACCAGTTCGAAGGCTTCCTCGGCGATGGCCCGCATCGCCTTGACATCTTTCTCCAGCTTCAAATTCAGCACGGGCCGCACATGCAGGCAGCCTTCGGAGGCGTGAGCATACATCGTGCCGCTGGTGCCGTGCTTGGCAAACACCTCGCCCAGCCGCGCGGTGTAGTCGGCGAGATGCGGCAGCGGCACGGCGCAGTCCTCGACGAAGGAGACGGGCTTTCCTTCCTGCTTCATCGACATCATGACGTTGAGGCCGGCGGCGCGGAAATCGGCGATCCCGCTCTGCAGCGCGGGCTCGGTGATTTCCACCACGCCGCCCCATTTGCGCTTGTCGTTATTCCAGTTGAAGCCGAGATCGCCCATCAGCTCGCCGAGCTGCTTCAGGCGCACGAAATTGTCCGCATGGTCCTCCTCGGCGAACTCGACCACCAGCACCGCATCCGGATCACCCTTGATCGCGGCGGAGATGATCGGCCGGAACATCGCGATGTCACGGCCGAGCGCGAGCATGGTGCGGTCAACCAGCTCGACCGCGATCGGCTTCAGCTTGACCAGATGCTGAGCCGCGTCCATCGCCTCGTAGAAGCTGCCGAAATGACAGATGCCAAGCGCCTTGTTGCGGATCACGGGCCAGAGCTTCAGCTCGACCTTGGTGGTGAAGGCAAGCGTTCCCTCGGAGCCCACCAGCAGATGCGCCATGTTGTTGCGCGCATTGCGCGGCACCAGCGCATCGAGATTGTAGCCGCCGACACGGCGCTGCACTTTTGGAAAGCGTGCGGCGATCTCGCCGGCCTCGCGGGCGCCGAGATCGAGCATGTCGCGGAACAGAGCGCGGGCGCTGTCGTTCGCATCGAGATCGGAGAGATCGCGCGACACCTCGCCGAAGCGGCTCAGCGTGCCGTCGGCGAGCGCGGCCTCCATCGATAGCGTGTTGTCGCGCATGGTGCCGTAGCGCAGGCTACGGCCGCCGCAGGAATTGTTGCCGGCCATGCCGCCGATGGTGGCGCGCGAGGCCGTGGAGACATCGACCGGAAACCAGAGGCCGTGCTTCTTCAGCTGGCGGTTGAGGTCGTCGAGCACGATGCCGGGCTCGACCACGCAGGTGCGCCCTTCGACGTCGAGCGACAGGATTCGGTTGAGGTGTTTGGAGAGATCGACAACGAGGCCGTCATTGACGGTCTGGCCGCATTGCGAGGTGCCGCCGCCGCGCGGGGTCACCTTCAGCCCCTCGTCGCGCGCGATCGCCAGTGCCTTGAGCGCCTCGTCCATGGTGCGCGGCACCACCACGCCAGTGGGCATGATCTGGTAGAAGGACGCGTCCGTGGCGTAGCGGCCCCGGCTGAAAGCGTCGAACAGGACGTCACCGGTCACTTCGCGGGCCAGACGTGCCGCAAGGCCGTCCTTTTTGGCCGATTCCTGTGATTTCCCGGGCACTTCCGCCGCCATGATCCGCTCTTGCCTGTTCGCCGCCCCCGTCTTGCCTCCGGTCACGGTCCTTGGCAAGGCGAGCCCTGCTTCTTGTGCATTGACGGACCCCGCCGGGCGAGGGACAAGCCCGGCGAATAGTGATATTCGAGCGGCTTGCGCAGCCGACAGACTCAAAGACCGGGAGGGACGCCGATGACCGTGCATACTGGAAGGCATTTTCTCCAGATTCCAGGACCGACCAACGTGCCCGACCGGGTGCTGCGGGCGATGGACATGCCGACGCTGGACCATCGCGGTCCGGAGTTCGCCGAGCTCGGGTTCGCCGTCCTCGCCGGCATGCAGGGGGTGTTCCGCACCAAGCAGCCCGTGATCATCTTTCCCTCGTCCGGCACCGGCGCCTGGGAAGCTGCGATGGTCAACGTGCTCGTGCCCGGCGACAAGGTGCTGATGTGCGAGACCGGCCAGTTCGCCGCGCTGTGGCGCGGCATCGCCGACAAGTTCAAGCTCGACGTCGACTTCATCCCGAGCGACTGGCGCCATGGTGCCGATCTCGCCGAGATCGAGAAGCGCCTTGCCGCCGACAAGCAGCACGCGATCAAGGCGGTCTGCGTCGTCCACAACGAAACCTCGACCGGCTGCGTGACGCCGCCGCTGGAGGTGCGCAAGCTGCTCGACCGGGTCAAGCATCCCGCGCTGCTGATGGTCGACACCATCTCCGGCCTCGGGTCGATGGAGTACGAGCACGATGCTTGGGGCATCGACGTCTCAGTCGCGGGCTCCCAGAAGGGCCTGATGCTGCCGCCGGGCCTCGGCTTCAACGCCGTCTCGGAGAAGGCGCTCGCGGTGGCCAAGGCCAACCCCGGCATGCGCTCCTATTGGGACTGGCAGGAGGTCATCGGCTTCAACAAGCTCGGCACCTTCCCCTATACGCCGGCCACCAATTTGCTCTACGGCCTGCGCGAGGCGATCAAGATGCTGGAAGAGGAGGGGCTCGAGAACGTCTGGGCCCGCCACAAGCGCCACAGCGCGGCGACGCGTGCCGCGATCAAGGTCTGGGGCCTGGAAACGCAGTGCGCCGATCCTGCCGCGCATTCGCCGGCGCTGACAGGCGTGCGCGTGCCTGATGGCCACGATGCCGACGCCTTCCGCAAGGTGGTGCTGGAAAACTTCGACATGTCGCTCGGCACTGGCCTGAACAAGGTCAAGGGCAAGGTGTTCCGCATCGGCCATATCGGCCATTTCAACGACCTGATGCTGATGGGGACGCTCGCCGGCGTCGAGATGGGCCTCGATCTTGCAAAGATCCCGCACCGGAGCGGCGGCGTGTTGGCGGCCATGGACGTCCTGAAGGGACGCGACGCGGTGCCGATGACCAAAGCCCAGGTGGCTTAAAGGCTCAGGTGGCCTGAAGGCTCAGCTTGCCTGAACCGACTTCGAGAAAAGAGAGCGCGCGATGAACGCACCGACGACCGCCAACGAAGACCTGCTCTACTCCGTCACGGACGGCATCGCGCGGATCACCTTCAACCGCCCGCAGGCGCGCAACGCACTGACCTTCGCCATGTACGAGCGCATGGCGGAGATCTGCCAGGAGATCAACGCCGACCGCTCGATCAAGGCGCTGATCCTGACCGGCGCCGGCGACAAGGCGTTTGCCTCCGGCACCGACATTTCTCAGTTTCGTGCGTTCAAAACCGCGCAGGATGCGCTCGACTATGAGGCCCGCATCGACCGCGTGCTCGGCACGCTGGAGCAGTGCCGCGTGCCCGTGATCGCGGCGATCGCGGGGGCATGCACCGGCGGCGGCGCCGGAATTGCGGCGTGCTGCGACCTGCGCGTCGGGACTGAAACGACGCGCATCGGGTTTCCGATCGCGCGCACGCTCGGCAACTGCCTGTCGATGTCGAACATCAGCCGCGTCGTCTCGCTGGTCGGCCCCGCCCGCACCAAGGATATGATCTTCAAGGCGCGCCTCGTCGAGGCACCGGAAGCACTGGCGCTCGGCCTCCTGAACGAGATCGTCCCTGATGTCGAGACGCTGCAGCGCCGCGCCGACGAGACCGCCAGGCTCGTTGCGAGCCACGCGCCGCTGACGCTTGAAGCGACCAAGGAGGCAGTGCGCCGCATCCGCCGCACGCTGTCGCGCGAAGAGGGTGAGGATCTGATCCTCAAGGCCTATATGAGCGAGGATTTCCGCGAGGGAATGGACGCCTTCCTCAACAAGCGCACGCCGAACTGGAAGGGCAAGTAGCGCGTCTCCGGCTTGGCTTCGTCAGCCGAAAGTCATAGGCAGCGGGATACCCGCGTGCTTGAACTCGCTCGCATTAGTCCGCACAATGCGTCGAGAAACAAAGCTAATAATCCAGGGGACGAAACTCGTGCGAATTCTAGTGAAAGCTGTTGGCGTTGCAGCGGCGCTATCGTTGAGCGCGCCGGCCTTTGCGGGCTGGGAACCGACCAAACCGGTCGAGATCGTGGTCGCGGCGGGCGCGGGCGGCGCCTCCGACCAGATGGCGCGGATGATGCAGGCCGCGATCCAGAAGAACAATCTGATGAAGCAGCCGATTGTGGTCTCACTCAAGGGCGGGGCTTCCGGCGCGGAAGCACTGATGTACATGAAAGCCAGCGAGGGCGAACCCAACAAGGTGCTGATCGCCTATTCGCTGATCTACATGCTGCCGCTGTCGGCGAAGATCCCGTTCAACTGGCGTGAGCTGACCCCGGTTTCGGTGATCGCGCTCGACCAGTTCGTGCTGTGGGACAACAGCGCGGGTCCCAAGACGGTGAAGGAGTTCGTCGCCGCCGCGAAGGCGGCGAGCGCGCCGTTCAAGATGGGCGGCACCGGCTCCAAGCGCGAGGATCACGTGCTGACCGTGTTCCTCGAGCAGAAGACCGGCGCGAGATTCTCCTATCTGCCCTACAAGTCCGGCGGCGAGGCCGCGACCCAGCTCGTCGGCAACCACACCGAATCCAACGTCAACAATCCATCCGAAAATCTCGAGGTCTGGCGCGCGGGCCAGGTGCGTCCGCTCTGCGTGTTCGACAAGGAGCGAATCTCCTACACCAGCAAGGTGACGGACACGCAGTCCTGGGCCGACATCCCGACCTGCAAGGAGGAGGGCGTCGATGTGCAGTATCTGATGCTGCGCGCGATGTTCCTACCCGGCAAGGTCACGGCGGAACAGCAGGCGTTCTATGTCGAGCTGTTCCACAAGGTGACGCAGACCTCCGAATACAAGGACTACATGGAAAAGCAGGCCCTGAAGCCGATCTTCCTCACCGGCAAGGACATGGTGCAATTCCTCGAGGAGGACGATGCAGTCAACAAGTCGCTGATGACGGAAGCCGGGTTCGTCGCGAAGTAGCTTTGGCTTCTCGCTCGTGGGGGCGCGACGAGCTCGCTCGCGCTGAGAGGGTCGGGTTGAGGGCTCTCTCCGCGAGTCCAATCCTCACCGTCACCGCGGACACTCCCCCTCACCCCAACCCTCTCCCCGCAAGCGGGGGAGGGGGTAATTGAATTTACTCCGTCCCAAACGGCTCATGCCCCAAACCGATCTTGAAATCGTCGTCGACGATCCGACCGCGCCCGAAGACGACTCGCCTTCCGTCGTCTCCTCCGGCACGATCGAGATATTCGTCTGTCTGCTGTTGCTCGCGCTGGCCGCCACGCTCGGCTACGACAATTGGCGCACCGGCGCCTCCTGGGATTCGACCGGGCCGGAGCCCGGCTATTTCCCGTTTTATCTCTCCGTCATCCTCGGTGGTGCCAGCCTCTACGGCCTGATCGTGGCGCTGGTCGCGCACCGCGCGGCGCCGGCAACCTTCGTCACGCGCGCGCAAGCCCGCCGCGTGATGGCGGTCTTCGTGCCGACGCTGCTGTTCTGCCTGGCGACGCAGTTTCTCGGCCTCTATGTCGCGAGCTTCCTACTGATCGCCAGCTTCATGCGCCTCGTCGGCAAGATCGCGCTGTGGAAGTCGCTGCTCACCGCTGTCGTATTCACGGCGATCATGTTCGTTACCTTCGACGTCGCCTTCGACGTCATCATGCCGAAAGGGCCGCTCGAAGCGGCCTTCGGCCACTAAGGCGGGCCCGCGATGGAAGCTCTCGGCCTGTTGCTTCACGGCTTTGCGGTCCTGCTGACGTGGAAGACGCTCGTGCTGATGATGGTCGGGCTGGTGCTCGGCATCTTCGTCGGCGTCTTGCCCGGGCTCGGCGGACCCAATGGCGTCGCGATCCTGTTGCCGCTCACCTTCACGATGGATCCGACCTCGGCGATCGTGATGCTGTCCTGCATCTACTGGGGCGCGCTGTTCGGCGGCGCGATCACCTCGATCCTGTTCAACATCCCGGGCGAGGCCTGGTCGGTCGCGACCACTTTCGACGGCTATCCGATGGCGCAGCAGGGCAGGGCGGCGGAGGCGCTGACGGCGGCGTTCACGTCCTCCTTCATCGGCTCGCTGGTCGCGGTGCTCCTGATCACCTTCCTCGCCCCGATGATCTCGTCCTTTGCGCTGAAGTTCGGTCCTCCCGAGTTCTTCGCGGTGTATCTGCTGACCTTCTGCTCCTTCGTCGGGCTGGGACGCGAGGCCAAGCACAAGACCGTCATCTCGATGTCGCTGGGGCTGTTGCTCGCCGGCATCGGCATGGACACGGTGTCAGGCAATCTGCGCATGACCTTCGGTTCGTCCGAGCTTTTGCGCGGCATCAACTTCCTCGTCGCCGTCATTGGCCTGTTCGGCATCAGCGAGATCCTGCTGACGATGGAGGAGCGCCTCGCCCTGCGCGGACACGCGGCGAGCATTTCGCTGCGCGTCGTGCTGAGTGTGTGGAAGGACCTGCCGAAATACTGTGTGACGCTGCTGCGCTCCTCCTTCATTGGCTGCTGGCTCGGCATTACCCCGGGCGGCGCGATCGCGGCCTCTTTCATGGGCTACAATCTCGCCAAGCGTTTCTCCAAGGATCCCGAGAGCTTCGGCAAGGGCCGCATCGAGGGCGTATTCGCCCCGGAGACGGCGGCGCATGCCTCCGGCACCGCGGCGCTGCTGCCGATGCTGGCGCTCGGCATTCCCGGCTCCGGCACCGCCGCGATCCTGCTCGGCGGGTTGATGGTGTGGGGGCTCAATCCGGGACCGCTGCTGTTCGTCGAGCACAAGGACTTCGTCTGGGGCCTGATCGCCTCGATGTATCTCGGCAACGTCGTCGGGCTCGTGCTGGTGCTGACGACGGTGCCGATCTTCGCCTCGATCCTGCGCGTGCCGTTCGCGGCCGTGGCGCCGATGATCGTGGTGTCCTGCGCGATCGGCGCCTATGCGATCCAGAATGCCATGTTCGACATCTGGCTGATGCTCGGCTTCGGCGTCGTCGGCTACGTCTTCAAGAAGATCGGTATTCCGCTCGCTCCGTTCACGCTGGCGCTCGTACTCGGCAACCGGGCGGAGGATGCCTTCCGTCTGTCGATGATCGGGGCCGGCGGCGACCTCAAGGTGTTCTGGTCGAACCGCCTGGTCGGCTCGATCACGACCTTGGCGATCGTGCTGCTGTTTTGGCCGGTACTCGACCGTCTCCTTGGACATCTAAAATCGAGGAGGCGATAGAAAACCGCATGGTCTTCTACTCGCTTATTGCCTCGCGACTAGCGCGGTTGCCGCAACGAGTGCGGCGAAGGCGGCCTGGGACACGATACCAATCTGCCAGTTCAGCCTACGTTTAGTGTGTATCCAGACATGGAATCGTTGAAGCGTCACTAGCGGTTCTCGCTTGTAGAGGCTATGCACGAACTGGAGCGGGTCGGGCAGCATGCCGGCGGCTGCCCCCAGTGCGATCAGCCAAATCGGCGCGCTTGGGTAAAATAGAAGGATCGCCAGGGCGAATCCAGTCGATGCATCGGTCGCAATCGTAAGCAGGTCCATCCACAACCGACGATCCGCCTTCAACAGTCGGTTATCGGCATTCTTGCGAACTGAGATTGCTTGGAGGGGATAGTCCCAATGTGGAATTGCATCGATCACAAAATGGCTCGCAAATCCTGCGACAGCGACCACGATTGGATGGGAGGGCAACATATAAGCGATGGCGCCGCCAACAATCGCGTGTGTACTTAGAATCATACCGGACCGTACCGCTCGAGCATCCGCCCCACAAAAGCACGGCCTCACTCAGAAGCACAAGGCCGCACATTCCAAAGATGCGCCCCCAGAGAGCACCGGATCGCGCATTCCGCTAATGAGCGTAACCCTCGTTCTATTCATATTAGCCTGTCGGCAATGGTGCACTCGTTGCGGCCTTTGGCAGGAAGCCCGTGCGTGATCGCGTTCACTCCACGGACTGAAACGAAACGTGCTTGCGCATGCATTTTCATTTTAAAGTTTCCGTGCTCACCTGGAATTCACACGACTCTCGCCGCCCTAAGAGCTAAAATCTCTTGTAGATCAAAACCGAATTCGGCGACCAATTCGTCGGTCTGCTCGCCGAATTCCGGCGGCCGCGCCACCATACTGCTCGGCGTGCGCGACAGCGTCACGGGCTGGCCGACCAGGCGATATGGCGGCCCCCATCGTCGGCACGTCCTGCGCGATGCCTAGATGTTTGACTTGCGCGTCCTCGAGCATCTGGTCCGATGGCGTCGATCGGTCCGCAAGGCACGCCGGCCTCGTTGAGCTCGCGGACCCAGGTTTCGGTGATTTCGTCACTGTGCGCTTCTCGATCTCGGCGTTGAGCGCGTGCGTGAGGCTCCGCGGGCCGTAACGAGCTCCGCCCATGGCATCACATCCCGGCCTTGGTTATATAGGGCAGGTGGGCGCCCGCGGTCGCAATGTCGCATTGACTCTGGCTCGATCAGGGCACATCGGTCTGTAAATAGTTTAGTTTCGCTTTGCTTGGTCGCCGCAACCCGCGGCGAGACAGGCAAACATGCAGCAAGCATTTTGGCGTTCTAGGATATCATATTCGTAGGGAACCTCCAGTTTCACGATCTCACAAGCAAGTGCTCTCTGGCTCGTCGAAATCACCCGGCCGCAGGGCACTTCCAGAGCTGAGCAAACGATGAGAGAAGAGCGTCTTCGCCACCTAGTCTTGGGCAGTCTACTCAGGTCTCGTAGAGCGTTGGAAGGTTAGGCGTATGTCGCTGGTTTGTCCAAGCTGCCTCAAGCGAGCCTCAGAAGCAACCTTCGCGGCGGGGACGGTTGCTGGTGGCCGAGAAGAGCCTGCATTGCGACGCATGCGGCACCGCCAGCGACATCGCGGGATGGCGCCTGGCAGCGGAGTACCAAATACGGCGCGAGAGGTTTCCCGATCTGTCTGGACGCTAAAAGGTCTCTTTCGCTTGCATCCGGATCGACTTGGCTGAGTTTCGGTAGTTGGTCAACTAGGAACGATTCCGTGATCGGCGTTGCCGGAATAGAAGGTCGGCATTCCATTCTGGTCTTCTATTCTTCTCGATAGGGATCGTCCGCCAAATTCATCGCTCTGCTGGATGATACGCCCTGCTGCGAGACTAACACCGATCACATAGATCCAGCCCGGCACAAAATCGAACAAATGCGAGTTCAATAGCGAACTAACCGCATTCTGTACGACGACGATGAAACCAAGCCATGGATAAAAGCCGGAACCCCGAAAAAGGCTAAGATGACCAATCCACATGGCGTACAGGGCGACACATCCGATCAACCCCCACTGCACGGCTACGTTGAGAGTTTGATTATGTGGATTGCTGACCGTCTCCGCGCTAAGCCCGGTTTGGCCCAGTGCGGCGCGATCAAATAGCATTTGGGTAGATCCTGTGCCGTGCCCAACGACTGGAGCTGCGCCAACGAACCTGAGAGACTTGCGCCAATACTCGAGCCGCAATCCAGTCGACGTTATATCAGTGCCGGCACCGTACTTTGAATATTCGAGCAGGATACTATTCGTTCGATTTTGTAGATTGGGTGAGGCAAACCAAGCAGACCCGGCAAGCAATATGCAAATTGCAATCGCTCCATAAAAAAGTGAGCGCGGCAAATAAAACGCTCCGAATAGAAATAACATGATCGGAACGTATACTAGAGCTGTCCGAGCGAGTACCACGAAAGAGAGATTGGCAAGAAATCCCATCGATAGCACGAGCAGAGGCAACGCCAAATGGATCTTTCGGACTTTGATCAACTCAAAAATCGGCCAAGCTAATACCACAGCGCACAACGCAAACGATTGGCTCTGATCGATGTAGTTCTTTACAGGAACGCCGGGCTGCAAACTTGCAGTCGGGGTGAGATTCGGCACAAACGCTGCGACCCACGACAAGCCCAGGAGAACAGTGCAAGATCCAAGGAATGCCAAGAGTATCCAAACTGATCGCGATGACCTTCGAAAGTAATATACTAAGAATGGCATTATAAGAAACTTTAGCGTAGGATTTACGCCCCGCAGTCGAGCGGTCCAAGAGACGTCAGTCGCCCACAGAGTACCTATCGCGGCTAGCGCGAACAGCGCCACCGCAAAACCGCTTCTGGAGCGGCCTACCAAATTAGCAAATTCTCCGAGTCGTATCCTTGGGAATACGCTAAGTACCCAGAGGGCGCTGAAGATAGACGTGATGGTTGTAGACCACGGCAGCGATGCGACCGTGATCACAGCGAGAACGTCGCTCATGACTGTCGAGTTCAACAGGGTCGGAAAGCGCCAGGAATTTCGAGCCAAGCTGTACAACTTCTTGTCTCCCGTAGATGAGCTAAGCTCGCTGTCCATAATCCCTCGATTGGCTTGCAAGGCAACGCGTGTCAAGCTCGCTCAAGATCGCAGCTCAAGTAAGAGAGCGAGTCAGACGATGCGGGCTTCTCTCAGGCTTGCGATTTCGGTCGCGCTGAATCCGAACTCCTTCAGCACCTCGTCGGTCTGCTCGCCGAATTCCGGCGGCCGCGCCACCATCCTGCTCGGCGTGCGCGACAGCGTCACGGGCTGACCGACCAGGCGGATCTGGCGGTCGTCTTTGTTCGGCACGTCCTGCGCAATGCCCAGATGCTTGACTTGGGCGTCCTCGAACACCTGGTCGATGGCGTAGATCGGCCCGCAGGGCACGCCGGCCTCGTTGAGCTCGCGGACCCAGGTCTCGGTCGACTTCGCCACGGTGTGTTTCTCGATCTCTGCGTTGAGCGCTTCGCGGTTCTTGGAGCGCGCTTGCGCGGTCGCATAGTCGGGATGGGCATAGAGCTCGGGCGCGCCGATCGCCTGCGCGCAGCGCTCCCAGATCCGTCCGCCGGTCGTGGCGATGTTGATGTATCCGTCCGAGGTCCTGAACACGCCGGTCGGGATGCTGGTCGGGTGGTTATTGCCGGCCTGCTTGGCGACCTCCTTCTCCATCAGCCAGCGCGCGGCCTGGAAGTCGAGCATGAAGATCTGGGCCTGGAGCAGCGAGGTCTGCACCCACTGGCCTTTGCCCGAGACCTCGCGCTCCAGCAGTGCGGTGAGGATGCCCATGGCACAGAATAGACCGGCGGTGAGGTCGGCAACCGGAATGCCGACCCGCATCGGCCCTTCGCCCGGCGCGCCGGTGATCGACATCAGCCCGCCCATGCCTTGCGCGATCTGATCAAAGCCCGGCCGCTTGTGGTAGGGCCCGTCCTGGCCGAAGCCGGAGATGCTGCCGTAGACGATGCGGGGATTGATCGCGGCGAGGCTCTCATAATCGATGCCGAGCTTCTTCTTGACGTCGGGCCGGAAGTTCTCGACCACCACGTCGGCCTTGGCGGCGAGGCGCTTGAACACGGCAAGCCCGCGCTCGTCCTTCAGGTTCAGCGTCATCGCCCGTTTGTTGCGGTGCAAATTCTGGAAGTCGGAGCCGCGCCGCGGCCCGCCCGGCTGCTCGCCGCCAGCATCCTCGGTCAGCGCGTCGATCTTGATCACGTTGGCGCCCCAGTCCGCAAGCTGCCGCACGCAGGTGGGCCCGGAGCGGACCCGGGTCAGATCGAGCACGGTGAAGCGCGACAGGGCTTCGGAGGCATGCGGAAAGGGCATCTCGAAGAGCTCCTAGATGGCGGGGCTACCATAGTGCCGAAAGATCATGCGGCAAGTCGGCTCGGCGCCGATGCTGCCTGCCAAAATGCGATGCCTCGTGTGGCCCTTGCCCGGCGGAAAGATCAGCGCGGTAGGCGCTTCAACTCGGCGCGCGCCTTCTCGGCCAGCGGATCGTCACCATGGCGGGCGATGAACAGCTCGAATGCCTCCGCCGTGCCCTTGGCGGGCGCCACGCCCAAGAACGGCGGGTTCGGCGGGCTCTGAGCGAGCGGCTTGAGCGTGATAACGCTTCAGGGCCTTTCATGCTGGAGGCGCTGTTTGGTTTCTTCGTCGAACCCGAGATTGCGAATGGGTCTTTGAGTTGGCCGTGCGCGAATCGATTTCATCCCAAAGTCATAGCGTTTGCGACGCCGGCGGCTTGAACTGGCCCGCAATCGCGGGTTGAAAACCGATAAAGCCCGTCGAGATCGTGGTGGTGGCGGGGCGGGCGATGACCAAGTCGCGGCAGCGTTCAAGGATATTGCCGAAATGAAGCTGGTTGTCCTGGCGTCAAGGACGCGAAACAGCAAGTGGTCGGTGGTGGAGCGACGGGCCTTTATTGGTTTGGGATCTTCGCATCGGGTGGCGCGGCGAGTGGTCGCCGAATATCTCAACATTCCGGTATGACTTTGGCGGCATTTCGGGGTGAGCTGCTTGACATGGCGATCGCCGGCGGTAGCTTGATGCTTTGCATAGCGATCGCCAGCCTGCTCGGTGAGTTACGCCAAAAGTAAGATCCGCGCCAAGCGATCTTCCGGCATTTAAGAGGAAAGAATGTCGATGCCATCGACTCGTACAATGCTTTAGCGACCAAGCAGGCGATAGGATGCGCCGTAGAGCAGGGGAGTCCATCTGTAGGCGCCGAGACGCCAGAGAAGGCGGACCGCTGCAGGCTGATGCAATCCGTAGGGCATGCCCCATGTTCCCTTCATGGTGCGCCGTCGGACTTCATCGAGGACAAGAACACCGATTGACGACGCCTCAATCGAGCGCACCGCGCCTACTCGCGCGGCGTGTTCTGAATCGCGCCGGCGAAGCTCGATCCAGTTTGGCCCTGGATTTGGCAGCGCACTCTCATAGAAAATATCGTCACCGCCCAAGCCGGTGAAATAATTATAGTCCGTGCGACCTGGGAGAAGATTGTGACTAGCGACAATGCAAACATGCTTAGTTAACGCTGCGGCCATCATCGAGATCGCTTGAGGGCCCTTCGGTCCATCGACCAGAAAAGCGGTTCGCGCTTCGGATTTCAGTGCGTAACGCCCGAACTCTGTATAGGCGTTGCCCGCGACCAACTGCAATGATTTGAAATTTGCAAGGCGATTGCGGCACGCCTCTGCACGGTCTTGATCAGTCTCCAAGTCGATGGAAATGGTCTTCCTGCCGGTACGGTCACCCCATTCGCCAAGAATCGCAGTAGAATAGCCATCCTGACGCCCACTTTCGATGATTTGCTCGATCCTTTCTACGTCACAGACGGCCAAAAAGAATGCCATCTCGCTCGGGAAAATTGACCCCTCAACCCATCTCTCGACGTGATCGCCGTCAAGGATTAGTTTCGATGCAGACTCTGCTGCCTCTACGAGGTTGGGACTCGAAGTTCTCATAACTGGCCGAGCTTTCAAATTTCAAATTCGTCGGCGATCAGCCATAAACAAAACAGGGAAAAAACAAAAGCCGCAACTAGGAGCAACGTGCCGAGGTCGTCCGGAATACTCGGCGTCCAAAGCCTTCTCGGACCTCCTGCGCTCATTGAGCGACTCCACCATAAGTTCTTGTGCACGTTGTGGCGAGCGAGTGATGGACCAGGGGAGCGGAGCCGTCAGTCGATCCCTTCCTCACAATCGTCGATCTAGCCATCTGGTCTTCTTAAATCGTCGAAAAGGATCATCGGAAACAGCCAACCGGATGGGCCCCAGCCGTGCTGGCCTATGATCTCATGGTCTCGCGAGGACCCGCAATGATTGGCGGTGAATTTGCGCAAGTTCCTGCGTGTTTCCCTTGCAATTTCAATGGATCGTTGCAGTTGAGCAACAATTTGCTGCGTTGCAGCGCCTACGGCGGGACGCGTTTTGAGTAGGTCGAAAGCGGTGATGTCCGACGCCGTCGCCGACGGCCCCGCTGGTCGCATAGGGCGCCGCGGGATCAGGCCGATCGCCCCGTAAGCGCCGTCCGGAGCAAGCCGCTGCCGAACCCGCAACAACAGCCGCCCCCCGGATGGCGGCAGCGCGCTGACGATGCCGACGGGATGTGATCCCGAGGCCGTTGCCTAAGCTATTTCAAACGCCAACTTCTCGCGCCCTATGGATGAGAAATTCAACGTGACAAGCGCTTCAGCTCAATCCGTGCCTTATCGGCGAGCGGATCTTCGCTGTGCCGAGCGATAAAGAGCTCGAACGCCTCTGCTGTGCCCTTCTGCCGGGCGATCTCGTATTCCTCGGCGACCGCTGCCGAAGGTG
Source organism: Bradyrhizobium sp. Kon56 (assembly GCF_055807635.1). Classification (NCBI taxonomy): domain Bacteria; kingdom Pseudomonadati; phylum Pseudomonadota; class Alphaproteobacteria; order Hyphomicrobiales; family Nitrobacteraceae; genus Bradyrhizobium; species Bradyrhizobium sp. Kon56. The sequence goes on from NZ_JBVVOU010000019.1 coordinate 33,538, forward strand.
AGCGGGCTGGCGGAACCGAGGGCGCGCGCGCCTTGCCGCCGTCGTCCGCGTAGGCTTTTCCGACCATGACAGGGAGTCCTCCCGGGGGCAGATGATCTGGAGCTGATAGCGCCATCAGGGCGCAAACCAAGCTGGCTGCGAGCAGATGTTTCATGATCTCCCTTGTAAATCACGACGGGCTGGGGGAACCGTCATCGTGGGTCGGGTCCGTATGATTACGGGATTTGATGCTAACACGACCTTGCGGAGGAAGTTGGTCCGCTTCGCCAAACTTTAACCAAACGTATGTTTCTGAAGATAGAATCACTGGCTCGCACCTCGAATCAAATGGGCCTGCTGCTTCGGAGATTCCCTTGGCGACCGCTGTCAACATTAGTGCGACCAACAACGCAGACATTGATGGCATGCTGGCCGGCGTCAAATGGTCCGGCACGATCAGCTATAGCTTCCCTACATCGGCCGGCACCTACGCCAATCCTTACTTCGGCGGTGATGGCGAACCGACAACGTCGGGCTTCGCCCCCGCGCCGACCCAGATGCAGGCGGCGATCAACTACGCCATCGCGCTGATCAAGGGCTTCACCAACGCCAGCATCACCTATAACGGTGCGGGCAGCTCCGACATCATGGTCGCACAGTCGCCGGCAGCCAATCCGACGTCTTATGCCTATTACCCCGCTAATTACGCGTCGGGCGGCGACGTGTGGTTCGGCACGCAGTACGACTACACGCAGGCGCAGCTCGGCAATTACTACTTCACGACCGCGCTGCATGAGCTCGGCCACGCTTTTGGCCTCAAGCACAGCCAGGAGGCTGGCGGCGTCGCCAACGTCGCGGTGCCCAGCGCGCACGACGACAGCGAATACACCGTCATGAGCTATCGCAGCTATGTGGGCGGACCCCTCACCGGCTACACCAATGAGGCCTACGGATATCCGCAGACCTACATGGCCAACGATATCATCGCGCTGCAAACGCTATATGGCGCGAACTACAACACCCAGAGCGGCAACACCGTCTACACCTGGAGTCCGACCACTGGGCAGGAGTTCATCAACGGCGTCGGACAGCTTACGCCGGGCGGCGGCGTCGGGGGCTCGGCCGACCGCATCTATGAGACGGTCTGGGACGGCGGCGGCGCCGATACCTACGACCTGTCGAATTACACGACGAATCTCACCGTCAATCTCAATCCCGGCGCCTCGTCGGTGTTCTCCGCCACGCAGCTGGCCTATCTCGGCAATGGCCATTACGCGGCTGGCAACGTCTACAACGCTTATCTCTACAATGGCGATGCGCGTTCCTACATCGACAACGCCACCGGCGGCTCCGGCAACGACATCATCATCGGCAACGCCATCGCCAATATCCTGAAGGGCGGCGGCGGCAACGACACGACCACCGGCGGCGGTGGCAACGATACCATCGACGGCGGCCCTGGTACGGACACGGCGGTGTACTCGGGGAACGAAGCCAACTACAGCATCTCGTACAACTCGGCGACGCAGACCTTCACGATCTTCGACCACCGCTCGGGCTCGCTCGATGGTACCGACACCGTCATGAATGTTGAGTACTTTCAGTTCGCCGACGGCAAAGTGGTTAGTTCCACGTTGATGAGCAATTTACAGCCTTCGGGGGCAAGCTGGATTGCTACCATCACACAAGACTTCGACCATGATGGACATGACGATATTCTCTGGCTTCAGCCATCAACCGGTGCCGGAAAGATTACCTATCTCGCTGAAGGCTCCGTAACGAGCTCGGTGCAGTTTGCGACTCTTGGTCAAGGGTGGGCTGTGATTGGTCATGGGGACTATAATCACGACGGAAATACAGATCTCCTGTGGCAAAATCAAACAACGGGCCAGGCCAGCGAGAGCCTTCTTTCCGGAGGACAGATCACCACGACTTTCAATTTTGGCGTGATGGACTCGAATTGGCAGCTCATCTCCTCGGGCGACTTCAGTGGAGATGGAACCGATGACATGCTTTGGCGAAACAAAATTACCGGGGAGGGACTTGAGTGGTTTCTTCACAACGGGCATGCAGACGCTTGGATGAAGTTTGGCGTGATGAGTCCCGATTGGAAACTGGCGTCAACGGTCGATCTCAATCACGATGGAACGACTGATATTCTCTGGCAGAATACGAACACGGGAGAGGGGATCGAGTGGTTCTGCCAAAACGGCAACGCGGTAGCTTGGCAAAGATTCGGAACAATGGGAGCAGGGTGGGATGTCGTCGCAACGGCCGACTTTAATGGTGATAGCCGTGTCGACCTACTGTGGCAGAACGAAACCAGCGGCCGGCTGATCGAGTGGTTTATCAATGAGCAGGGATATGCCTTTGACTGGAAAGACCTCGGAACTCCCAATTCTAGTTGGAAGGTCGCAGGGCTATTGGATTTGCATGGCTCGGGTGGACCGATGATTTTGATGCAGAATGCTGCAACAAACGTCACCACCGAAATATCGAGTACCACTGCGGGAGCCGCGACCGGGTTGGCTGCGCCATCTGCCTCACCGAACGCGGTTCCGTCGCCTGCTGCGAGCAGCCAGTCGATCGCGGCCAGCACCAGCAGCCCTTCTCAGGATCTAGCGGATGATTCTCATTTGCTGCAGAGCCATGACGCCACCAACTTTGTGGCCCACCTACACAATTTCATGCTGTCTTAACGACGTGGCGAGCAATTGCTGATGTGGTAGCTTAAGCTAAGAGGGGCACGTAGACAGGTCTTTGTTCTACATCACGACCATGTCACACCTCGGCGAATTTCGCGTGCCCAAGCCGAAGCCATGATCGGTGTAGCGGAACTGGCTTGGAGGATAGTGCGCTCCCTGACCGGGACTCTCGATACCGGGAAGGGCACGTACCTCAGACCTTGATAGCAGAACTGTATAGGCTGACGCCGGAGATCCTGCGGCAGGAAAGTCTGAAGCTCCACCCTCCGTCGCCTTATGCTGCAGAAAGGAGTTCTGCGGCAATGAATCGCGATGAACTTCCGGGGCGCATAAAGCAAGGAAGGTGTTTAAATTCCAGGAATCCAGTTCGCAGCGAGACCTTGTGAATTGCTAAATCGGGTCAGGATCGTGTCACATCGCGATGAGCGTTACCCGGACTACGTAAACGGCACAAAATCCTTCGCATCAACGGGCTCGATGTCTTTGTGTTAGCAACGGAAGAGCGCGTGCCACGCGAGAATTTATTGAGATCGCCTCTGCGCGGCTTTCTGATTTCGCTCCGCGTGCGGTCTGGCGGAACAAGTTGCGATGCGATATGAGCAATGCAGACAAGCTGCGGTGTCACGATTTGGACCCTGCGTCTGATCGAAAGGGCCTGCATCAAATGATTTGTGCTAATCAGAAAAAACGGCAGCCGCTCGAGGTCGTAACCGTTGCCAGGCTGGCTAAGCCAAGCCATGTCGGTACAGCGCGCCGTCTCATCGTCCGGACAAGCTGGCTGCCGGCCGTCGTCGTTGATGGAATCGATCGCTTCGGTACTGCGCTTCAGAAAGTTGCGAACGTCCTGCGCTTCGAGCGCTTTTGGACTGAAAGGATTGCGAATGACCCGCGCGTCCTCGTAGTGCCGACATTCAACAAGAAGATTGGCAAGCACCCGATCTGGAATGTCGCGATCAATTGGATCCACGATAATGCGCCGGCGGGGTCTGTGGTCGAATTTGGAACTAACAATGGGGGTTGGCTCAAATATTTCGTCGATCGCTTGCCAGCGACGATTCGTCTCTGCGGCTTCGACTGTTTCGAGGGGTTGCCTGAGGCTTGGGATGGTCTGCCCGCAGGCTCGATCAAAGGATTCGGGGCTCCAGTGGCGCTTTGGGACGATCAACCCGAAATACGCCAGAGAATCATTGACGATGCGGCTCGTGGCTTGCCGTTTCCGCCGCCGCCGCAGCCCAATGTCAGAATTGAGTCCGGTCTATTCAGCGAAGCATTGCCTCGTTATTTGAAAGATGAGGGGCTTGATGACCTGCGTCTTGTTCACTTCGATGCTGATCTCTACACGTCGACGCGTCCCGTGCTGGACACGGTGTGTGGTCGTCTCAAGCATCGCTATCTAATCCTTTTCGATGAGTTGTATTCTGCGAACCATGAATTCAAGGCGTGGCGCGAATTTCTCGCGCTCTACAAGTTAACGGATTGGCGAGTGTTGGCTGCCAGCGCGGATGGCTCTCAGGTTTTGATAGAGGTGAACACGCGTGCAGCGGTTAATGCTGCATAAGTTTCCGCCACTCTCGTGCGAAAAGGAAACACCTTGTCGCCTGCGTCAAAATTCGATTCCGGCGCATCGCAGGCAATGTAATTATTCAGTCGTTGGGGCGCTGCCGTGATGCGATCATCAAGGCTTAGCTGGATGCGTAAGCTCGTTGCTTTGATGAGAGGGCGGCTTGCCGGGCGGATTCTTTTTTTTCTCATCGCGACTGGGCTTCAGATCGTCCTGGCGATCGCAATTCTGCCTCTCACAACTATCGTCCTGACTCCGACGGATTTCGGCTATTTTGCGCTGATGATGTCGCTCGCCGCTTTCGTAAATGCCGTCAGTGACGGAGGCGGTTCAATGGCCTTGCATGCGCATTACGGCATTGCCACGCCTGACGAACGTCGGCGCATGATTGCCAGCTTTCTGTGGGTTGCATTCTCATTGAGCTCGATCCTTGCTATTACTTTTGCATTGGTGTGGCCATTGTTGGCGCCATTTATCGTCGGGACCCATGCAGAAGAGTTCTCATGGACCATTGCTACTCTTACGGCAGCTTTCATTCCGTTGCGGTCGCTTTCAGTCATGGCAACCGCGATCTTGTCCGTTGGCGGTCGAGCGAACGCAATTGCAGCCCAGATTGCCGGTCAAGCCCTTGCGACTTTTGCAACGACATTGATCTGTTTGTTCGTTCTGAATTGGGGGCTTTCATCTGTTTTTGCTGGAGCCGTCGCCGGACAATTGGCGTCGTTGACAGTCGCGGCCATCGCTCTGGGACGGGAGCCCTGGACGCGGCCCAGTCGACGTTGGCTGACTATCGTGCGGGATCATGCGCCAATCTCTGCATTCGCCGGGTTAAGCGACGGCATTCGTAGCGTTGGCGAGAACAGCGTGATTGCGGGAAGCCTCAGCGTGGCGGCTGTGGGCTTTTATAGTCACGCGCGTCTGTATTACGGAATGCTCATGACGACGACGAACGCTGTCTCCCATAATATGTGGTCGACGTCCCTTGCTGAGGCTCGTGATGAAGATGGCCAGTTTACAAAAACCGTCTACATATGGACGTGGGTGCACATCGGCCTTACTCTGTTTGGAGTCGGCGCCGTATGCTTCGGCAGTGACGTCGTCAAGTTGCTCACCAACGGGCGATTAACGCCAGCTGCCGCGATGATACCTTGGCTGGTCAATCTTTCACTGATTGGCTTGTCTGGACGCATCCAGAATGCGGTGGTTTTCGCGCGGGGCGGAGCAAAAGCCGCGAACCAAGTGCGGGCCCTCCTATCCTTGGCAGCTTTGGCATCCCTCCCATTCGTAATGAATCCTAATTTCGGAATCGGGTTCGGATTGTCAGGGCTGATCGCGGTACTATTAAGCGAAGCTGTGTTGTTCCGCTTATATCTGCGGTGGAAGGCGCGGGAATTTGTCAAATCTCTGGTTTTTCACGATCGGTGGGTAGTTGTCGGTCTCTTCGCAATATCGACTCTGTGCGTGATGAATCGGTTCTCCATGTGGTCTTTTGCGACACGTAGTGTCGTATTTGGTGCAGTAGTCGGGTTGGTCGTCATCGTGGAACGTGCCCGTGTTGCGTCGCTTTGGCACTTCATCGGAAAAATGTAAGCAATATGAGGCGCTTGAGGGCGGCCTGGCTGTCGCGATTCGGTGCTTTTTCATATCGTGCAACAAGGAGCAGGAATGGCGCTTGATTGAGGCGTCTCAGTTGGGTTATGTGCGGCAAGTTTCCTACAAAACCGCTCTGAAAGCTGCAGTGCTCATGTTCGCTGGCCGCCTAAACCCATATATTATAGCTGAAATCGGGTCGGTTCACGATGGCTCGTTCGGCAATGCCTGCCGGCTCCTCGAAGTTGCAGCCGACTGTGGTGCGGATGCGGTGAAGTTCCAGACGCACATTGCTGAAGCGGAGACGCTTATGGATGCGCCGTCGCCGTCTTACTTTTCGGCGGAACCGCGCGCGGGATATTTTAGGCGAACGGGTTTTTCGCGCGAGCAATGGGCAAGTCTTGTAAAGGTCGCCAAAGCGCGCAACGTCGATTTCCTGTCGTCGCCGTTTTCACTGGAGGCCGTAGATCTGCTCGAAGCTATTGGCGTCGGCACCTACAAGATTCCATCCGGCGAGGTCAGTAATATTCCGTTGCTCGAACGTGTGGCCAAAACCGGCAAACCTGTCTTGCTTTCATCGGGAATGAGCAATTGGGACGAGCTGGATGCGGCCGTTGCTGCGTTGCGACGAAGTGGCAACCTCACGCTGTTGCAATGCACGTCGGTGTATCCGTGTCTGCCTGAGCAGGTCGGGCTCAACGTCATGTTGGCTATGAGGGAGCGCTACCGGCTGCCGATCGGATACTCCGACCATACGCTGGGTTTCAGTGCCCCCATCGCCGCAGTGGCGTTGGGTGCAACCGTGATAGAGAAGCATTTTACGTTTTCTCGCTTGATGTATGGTAGCGATGCAAAGCACAGCATGGAGCCGGATCAGTTCCGTCAGCTTTGCAGCGAGCTGAAGGACACTGGCCGCATGATCGCGCATCCAGTCGACAAAGATGATCTTTCTTCTGTTTCAGGCATGAAGCTGATCTTCGAGAAGAGTATCGTCGCTGCCAAAGATCTTTCCGCCGACACCATGATCGAGATGCATCACTTGGCGTTCAAGAAGCCAGGTGATGGCATTTCGGCTGCCAGGTATCGGGATTTTATCGGTCGGCGCATCGTGAAAGCTGTTTCGGCAGACCATAAGTTCGTGAATGAGGACTTCGCGTGATGCAGAAGAAGATCTGCGTCGTAATTGGTTCGCGAGCAAACTACAGCTCGATTAAATCTGCAATGCGTGCCATCCAGAGCCATCCGGCATTGGAGCTGCAACTTATCGTCGCGGCGTCAGCCGTTCTCGATCGTTATGGATCTGTGGTCAATCTGATCGAGCAGGATGGCTTCAAACCCCACGCGCGGGTGACGATGCTGATCGAGGGTGAAACACCTACGACGATGGCCAAGTCAACCGGCCTTGGGTTGATTGAGCTGCCGACGCTTTTCGAACAGCTCGCGCCTGACGTTGTTCTGACCGTCGGCGATCGTTTCGAAACCATGGCGACGACGCTGGCGGCTGCTTACATGAATATTCCTGTTGCCCATACGATGGGTGGCGAAGTCAGCGGAACGATCGACGAAAGCATTCGACACGCAGTTACCAAGTTCGCTCACATCCATTTTCCTGCGAGTGAAGGTGCGAAGGAGCGTATCATTAGGCTCGGCGAACTGCCGCAGCACGTGCATATGGTCGGATGTCCGCGCATCGATCTCGTTGCCGACATCTTGGCCAATTCTAGTGGGAAGCTAAGCGATCATCTCTTCGATGTCGGTGTCGGCGAGCGTTTTTCCATCGATGAGCCGTTTGTTTTGATCTCGCAGCATCCTGTCACGACCGAATATGGAGCGGGTGAAGAGCAGATCACAATGACGCTAGAGGCGGTTCGGGAGCAAGGGCTTGCCGCTATCGTTCTGTGGCCCAACTCGGATGCTGGATCCGACGACATTTCGCGGGGGCTAAGGAAATGGCGCGAGCGGAAGCTCGACGAACGAATGCACTTCTTTAAGAATTTGCCGATTGAGATCTATGTCAATCTCATGCGCGCGACGGCTTGCTTGGTCGGCAATTCCAGCAGCGGCATTAGAGAAGGCGCCTTTATCGGAACACCGGTGGTTAACATCGGCTCACGTCAGAACATGCGCGATCGCGGCGAGAACGTGATCGAGGTTCCGTATGGAAAGGACGCGATTTCCAAGGCGATCGCAAAGCAGGTTGTTCACGGCCGCTATGCGGTGAATCCGATCTATGGGGACGGCACTGCCGGCACTAGGATTGCCGATATTCTTGCGACCGAGCAGGTGGATGTCCAGAAGTGCATCACTTATTGACGGATGACGCTCATACTCTCGGTTCGTGCCGATGACGCTGGTGGCGCTCATTCCTGCCCGCGGCGGTTCAAAGGGAATCGTTGGTAAGAACTTGGCTCGTTGCGGTGAGCGCTCACTGCTGGATTGGACAGCTGAAGCGGCGCTCCAGTCGGGTGTCATTGACCGGGCCATTCTTTCGACCGACGATGAGGCAATCGCTGCGGCTGCAGCGGCCTTGGGCCTGGAGGTTCCATTCAGGCGTCCGGCCGATCTTTCTGGTGACCATGCACTGATGCTTGGCGTTATGCAGCATTGCTTGGCTGCTCTCCGCAACGAAAAGGCGGATGTCGAAGCGCTTGTGTTACTGCAGCCAACATCCCCTTTCCGACGCGCTCATCACGTTCGCGAGGCGGTCGAGAAGTTTCGTGCTCGTAGTGCGGCGACGCTTGTGAGCGTGGCTCGAGTGCCTCACTGTTTCGTTCCAGAAGCGCAAATGCGAGAAGAGAATGGCAAGCTCGTTCCGTATCTCGGCGGCGAGGTTGGTCGCACCCGGCGGCAGGACAAGGAAATTTCTTTCGGTCGCAATGGTCCTGCAGTGCTGATCGTTCGTAGCGACGTGCTAGATTCGGGGGTGTTGTATGGCGATCCCACTGTCGCTTACGAGATGGATCACCTTGCATCGATTGATATCGACACGCCGGCGGATTTGCGCCTGGCCGATCATTTAATGAAGACGGGCTACGCATGATGCGACAGCTGCTCGATCGGGTCCGTCTCACTCCGCTTGCCGGCCCCGTAGCGGACCTCGCTGCGCTTGGATCGTCACCGCGTCGTACACTTCGGCTGCTGAATGATATAAAAAAAACAGCCGCTGACGTTGAATTCCTCCGCCGCCTTCCAAAGCCGTCGTCGAGCGCGCGTCGCTTGCTGATTCTGAGCATGACTAATTCTACTTACAATGCGAAGGTTGAAGGAATGCTCGCATTGGCCATGCGGCGTCGCGGGTGGCGGGTCCAGGTTGTTACATCGTCGCTTTACACACATGCAAAAAGAATTTTCCGTGCGTTTGGGGTTGAGGAATTTGTCGACTTCGAAAAGCTGATTTCTGAAACTGATGCCGTGAGCGCGAGTGCGGCAGAGGTTGATCGGCGCAGGAGCGAGCCCACGGATTTTCAGTCGGTCCTTGAGTGGACGTATAGAGATGCGTGGATCGGTCCGCAGCTCTTATCGTCGATCTCCCGCCGGCAATTTGATGGAGCGCCAGATCCGCGCGACCCTGCAACCAGAGAACAACTTTTCAGTCAGCTTCTTCAGTCGGTGAAGTTTGTCTGCGCCGCAGAGCAAACATTCGCCCGAAGCAAACCGGATTTGATACTGGTCAATGAACCGAACTATCACGTTCTCGGCCCATTCGTGGACGTAGCGATCGCGCGCCGTATTGCAACGATCCACTTCATCCAACCTTCACGCGAGGATGGCTTGGTGTTGAAAAAGCTGTCGACGGAAACACGACGCATTCACCCCAATTCGATTTCTAAAAGTACGCTGGAGCATCTCGTCAGTTCGCCGTGGGGTAAGGTGCAGGAAGCTGAACTCGACGAAGAGTTCCAGCTGCGATATGGCGGGGTGTGGAAAATCCAGGCACGTAATCAGCCAGACACGATCGACGTGTCCAAAAGTCAGATTGTCGATGAACTAAACCTAGATGCGTCTAAGCGTATTGCGGTGTTGTTCTCGCACGTGTTATGGGACGCTAATCTATTCTATGGCCGCGACATTTTTGAGAACTATGGCCATTGGTTCATCGAGACAGTCAAGGCGGCCGTCGCGAATCCGCGAATGAACTGGATCATCAAACTGCATCCCGCCAATCTATGGAAGCGCAAGCTATCTGGCGTCACCGCTGAATATGGCGAGATGCGTCTGATTAGGGAGCAAATCGGCGAATTGCCGGCACACGTCAAAGTGTTAAAGGCCGATACCAAGATCAGTACGCTCTCCCTGTTCAAGGCGATCGACGTTGGCATTACAGTGCGTGGCAGCATCGGGTATGAGCTACCCTGCTTTGGGGTACCCGTTGTAACTGCTGGTACGGGAAGGTACTCCGGTTTTGGCTTTACTGAAGACCATGAAGATTCGGAAAGCTATCTGAGAACGTTGGCGGGCTTGGAGCACATGGGACGTCTTGATGAGCCGCGCACCCACCGCGCTCGTGTCCATGCGCACGCATTGTTCGTGCGTCGTCCCTGGATTTTTAGTAGTTTCGAGACCCACATCGGCAGGAATGTCTCGGATCCGCTGTATCAGAATCTGACCGTGAGGGCGGGATCGAATGCAGACATCGACAAGATCGGAGACCTGGATCGGTTTGCCGATTGGGCCGAAGCGCCTGATGAGCTCGACTACCTTTCTCCGGTCCGTTGACGAAGCGGGCGGCCTTCTCTCAATTCAGCGTGTCATGGGGCGCAACGATACAGGCGCATTGAGATGAAAGGTTTGTCCGTCGTTCATTTGGCCCAATCCGATAACGAAGGCGGCGCAAACAAGGCTGCGTACCGAATTCATAGAAGCCTTCAATCGATCGGCTTGCATTCCACATTTCATGTCGGACGAAAGCATCTTGATGACAATTCCGTAGTAGCTGCGCATCTGCCCGGTGCGAGCCTTCCGGTGAGCGATGTCATCGCTTATTTGAACTCGCAGAAGCTCAAGAACTATCCGCACAAGAGGCCAACTCCCTTCTCACCTATCGGATTGCGATACGGGCAATTGAACGCCAGGTTGATCGCGGGGGCTGATGTGATTTGTGCACATTGGATCGCCGGCGCGTTCCTCAATTTCAAGCAGCTTGAGGCGGTCAGGAAACCGATCGTCTGGCGTCTCTCGGATATCTGGCCATTCAGCGGAGGCTGTCATTTCCCCGGAGGCTGTGACCGTTTCGAGCAGGTCTGTGGCTCTTGTCCGCAACTTGGCAGTGACGCGGATCAGGATCTCTCGCGTGCGGGTATCGAAGCGAGAAAGAGTGCATTTGAGCGCCTGGATCTGACTATTGCGGCGCCGAGCCGGTGGATCGCTGGTCTGGCGCGGCGCTCCAGCTTGTTCGGCGAGCGACGGATCGAGCACATCCCCACCGGGGTCGACTTGAACGTGTTTCGCCCCCGGGACGGGATGGAGGCAAGGCGGCGATTGGGCTTGCCGGAAGACGGCCAGATAGTACTGTTTGGCGCGTTGGGTGCGACGGAAGATCCGCGGAAAGGGTTCACCCACTTTGTTCGTTGTATCGAAATCCTTTGTTCTACCGGACCTCGCAACCTGATCCCCGTAATATTTGGTGGGGCAACCAAAGGCGTTTCGCCGATTGCGGGAATTCCTGCCTTCCATCTTGGTCGAATCCAGACGGAGGAAGGTATGGCACTAGTTTACTCTGCGGCCGATGTGCTGGTTGCTCCGTTTCTGGAAGACAACTTGCCCAATGTGATCCTTGAAGCTATTGCGTGCGGGACGGCCGTTGCCGCATTCGCGGCTGGCGGCATTGGGGATGCTGTTGAAGATGATGTTAGCGGCTCTCTTGCGCAAATCAGCGATGATCAAGGCTTGGCAACGAGCGTGGCGCGATTGTTAGAGTACACATCAGATCCCGCATTTAGGCATGGCGTTCGGTTGTTTGCCGAACGGAGATTTGATCTGGGGGAGTGTATTCGTCGTTATGCCGATCTCTTTGAAGATGTAGCTCGTTCCGAGAAGTAAGCCATGTCGACACTACTGTTTTCGTTGGTTGTAGTCGGCTATTGAATTGTGAGGCGCGAGCAGGATGACGACTGCAACGAGGCCACCGGTCACAGTAATAACTGTGGTCTACAACGCTATGCAAAATATCGAGGGTTGCATCGAGAGCGTCCTCGCGCAGCAAATTCAAGGTCTCGAGTACCTTATTATCGATGGCGGCTCGACCGACGGTACGTTGGAGATCATCAAGCGCTACGAGGGAAAGATTACACGTCTTGTATCCGAACCGGATCGCGGTCTCTACGATGCTATGAACAAGGGTCTAAAGCTTGCAGCGGGTCGCTTCGTACATTTCCTCAATTCGGACGATCGATACGCGTCGGCGGACGTGCTGGCTTCTGTTATTCCAAAGCTCGACGCTGGGGCGGTATGTTATGGACAAATGCACTATGTCGACGGTGACATGCCTTTGAAGCTCTTGGGGCGCCCGTTCGAATGGCGCAAGGAGCTTCGGGCCTCAAGCGTTCCGCAGCCGGCGATGTTTGTTTCGCCAGAGTTGTATCGACAGGTGGGCGAGTTCGATACTTCACTGAAGATTGCTGCAGATTACGACATGGTTCTTCGCTTAGCGAAGCGCTTTCCTGTGAAGTATATCGCTGAGCCTGTTACGAGAATGTATTCGGGCGGCCTTAGTTTTACGCGGCCGGACCTTACATTTTCAGAAGCTATGAGAATATCTCAACGTCACGGTTTAAACGCCACCGAAGCGCGTTTGATATATTGGGTCAGGCTGTTGAAATGGAACCTCAAAGACGTATTGCGAGCTGTTTCGCAGAAGACCAGGCGACTCCGGCGGCCGTTATGACAATTACCGTGGCCCATGTCATGAGAACCTATGGTGTCCATGGCGGTGAACGCCAATTAGGGCAGCTCTTCCGAACTAATGCCGGCGATAGTTTTCGCGACATCTTTCTATTCGTTTATCGCGATGACGCTTGCAGAAATTATTTTGAATCTATTCCCAATTTGACTCTCAAGGCATTGCTGCCGCTGAGAGCGCGGTTATTTCCCTCACTGGCGTTGGAGATGCTAGTCCTACTGATGATTCTTCCTGTACTTCAAGTCCGTACGATTTGGATGTTGCGCAAATTGGGCGCTGCAGTTTGCGTAGCACATGGCTTGCAGGGCGCGCTGACCTGCTGGCTTGCAGCTTGTCTTCTCCGAAGTGTTCGTTTCGTCTACGTGCACCGCGGAACGAAATCGAAGGCCGGGTCGAACTGGATGTTTCAGTTTCTATATCGGCCTTATGATGCTGTCGCCGGCGTGTCTCACGCATCAGCTCTGTCCCTGAATCCTATGCTTAGAAATCGATCCGCAATTTCGCTGCCGAACGGCATCGACTCAGAAGCGGTCCAGGCGGAGGCTAAAGACTGCGCCCGGCGAGTGGGCAAAACCGTGCGTATCATTTCGGTGGGGCGGCTCATGTCAGCCAAGGGGCAGGCCTTGATCGTGAAGGCCTTTTCTATTGTGGTCGATTTGTGTGGACAAGATATTGAGCTAGTCCTGGCCGGCGATGGACCGGACGCAGATCGGCTTAGAAGGCTGGCTGCGGAGCTGAACATATCCCATAATATCAGACTTGCAGGATACGTTTCGAGGGTCGTGTGCGAAATGATTGACTCAGACATTTTTGTTCATGCGTCTGAGACCGAGGGGTTAAGTAACGCCGTGCTTGAGGCAATGGAGTTGGGCCTGCCGAGTGTCGTGATTGACGCTCCTGGCGTTACAGAGTGCCATGTGGACGGTCAAACAGGGTACGTCGTCGAACGTAATGTTCAAGCATTGGCGTCTAGGCTGACTACTCTCGTCAAGGATGTGGAGCTTCGAAAGATGATGGGCGGTAGGGCAAAGCGGCGTGTCCGCGAAGAATATTCGATGGTCGCTAATCTGAACCGGTATCATGCGCTTTACGCTAAGCTTCTGGCGGGTTGCTGATGTGTGGTCTGGTCGGCGGAATTTGGAGCGATGGTCGATTGCTGGCAACAGATATCGTCGCCGCTGCATCGCGTTCGTTGGCCCATCGAGGGCCGGACGCCGAGGGTGATCATCTCGAGCCCGGCGTCTTTCTTGGTCACCGACGTCTGAGCATCATAGACCTTGATGCGCGGTCTACCCAGCCGATGCATGCCGGCTCGCTGACTATCGTGTTTAACGGGGAGATATATAATTATCGCGAATTGCGGGCGTCTCTTAAGACACGTGGTCGTGTTTTTCATACTGAGTCGGACACGGAAGTCTTGCTTGCGGCTTTTGCCATGGATGGATTGGCTGCGCTGCCGACCTTCGAGGGTATGTTTTCATTCGCCATTTGGGATCGAGAAGCCCGGCGATTGACGCTTGCGCGCGATCGCTACGGCGAAAAGCCGCTTGTATGTCTCGAGGATGGGCAGCGGCTGCTGTTTAGCTCTGAGATTTCTGCAATCGGGATCCTCGCGGAGAATGACCTCAAAATCGAGCGAAGCAACCTACCGTCATTCTTCCAGTTTTCGTATTTGCCCATACCGTTGACCCCATATCGAAACGTGAAACAGTTGCGCCCAGGCCATTGGCTGCAACTCGACGTGGACGATTGGGCAGTTCGAGAGGGGCGCTATTATCAACTCCCTGGTCCCTCTCAGAAGACTAATACTATTTCGTTTGCAGATGCGAAGAAGGAATTACGACGACGGCTGATTGCGTCTGTTGAGCAGCGTCTGGCTGCGTCCGATGTGCCAATCGCCACATTTTTGAGCGGCGGCCTGGATTCGTCGATTATCTCAAGTATTGCAGCAAGGATATCGGGGCGCAAGATTGCCGCATACACGATAGGCTTTCCGAATGATCCTACCTTCGATGAATCGCCATATTCGCGAATGGTGGCCGCCCGATATCCCCACATCGATCATCAAGTCATCAATGTCACTGAAGAGGATCTGACCGAGTTCACCAACAAGACGTTGGCATTCTTAGGGGAGCCTCACGGTGACGCCTCTATTATCCCGACAGCGTTTCTCTGTTCGCATGTGAAAGAGAAAGTCATTCTCGGAGGCGATGGCGCAGATGAGCTGTTTGGAGGATACGGCGTCTATGCTGCGATGATGATGAGCGCTCGCATTCCGCGTTGGGCTAAGCATCTGGCACAGGTACTTCCGATGCATCGGAACCCGGCAAGAATCGAAAATCCGCTTCTTCGAGCGGCCGCATTCTTTCGAATGCATTTGCGACCGACAGGGGTAGAAGAGTATCTGTCTTGGCGATCCTATGCGTCCCAGCAACAGATCGAGAGTTTGGGATTTTCTGGCGATTTCACGGAGAAGTTGCCCGTAGAGTTACGAGTTCGCGACTTGCGCAAGCTCCAGGATATTCTTCGAATGGATATCGAGTTCAATTTGCCGGGCGATATGCTCAAGAAGGTCGATCTTGCGAGTATGCAACACGGACTGGAAGTGAGACTGCCCTTTCTCGATTCGGGCTTGGTGGAATTCGCCTTGAGTTTGCCTTCGGAATTTCTCATCAGACGAGGTGTACGGAAGTACATTCTGCGAGAGGCGTTCAAAGATGACTTGCCGTCGGACATTTTGACACGCGGCAAAAAGGGCTTCCTGCTCCCGATACGCAAGTGGATGAAGTCGGGCAGGATGCGTGAGGAATTGTTGGAGTTGGCTCGGAGGCAGACAATGCTAAATTGGCGATCTATCGAAGCTTTTGCCGATGAACATCGTCTTGGCGTTGTCGATCATTCGATGTTGCTCTGGGCTGCCTACGTTTTCCTGAAGTGGGATACTAAGCACACTGTGCGAATGACGACATCACCAAGCCTCAAGAGCTGTTTTGGCTGAATGGCGCGCCGATAGATACGTTGGGGTTGGCTATGGTAGCGGATTCACTGGGCGCCCAGTTTGCCGGGACGAAAAATGGCGTTCTTGATGGCACAAAAGCGAAGGCGTTTACGGCACTGTATCTGTTCTCTGTCGCAGTGATCTGGTGCTTCGTTAGATCTGCTTATGTCGATAGCGGGAATACCGGATTAGCCGAGGACGTCGTCCCGGTGGGTGTAAGAATCGGATTCTTCTTTGCGTTATCTATACCTGCTTTGTTGTTTGTTTTAACCAGGTCCTCTCTGGCTTGGTTAGCGGGGCTGTCTGCTGCACTCGGTTTTTTGCCTCGTGTGCCGCTGCTGCCATTTCTTTATGAGTACGCCCATGTCGTCGTCGTGTTGTGGTCCCTTGTATTGTTTGTTGAGTTCTTGCGCGGCGCAAAGAGGAGCAAGACGCCACTTCATGCGACACTGTTCGTGTTATTTTGTGTGACCGCAATCTTCTCGACTATTATTAACTATGCGGTCTATGCCAACTTGTGGCAGTTGAAAGTTGGGGTTGCGTTCACTCTGCTGTTTGGCCCTGTCTGCTTCGTGATTTATGCCTTGGCCGTCAAAGCAGACGGCTACGAAGTTGATTTCGATCGGCTGCTTGACGGGTTCGTCTGGGGCGTACTGGCGCAAGGTGTCATCGCCTGTTTTGCAGTGCCACTACTTGTCCATTCGTCTCAATACGACGGAAATGACACAATCTTTGGGTTGGGATACTACTACCGATATAAGTCGACGTTTTCGGGGCCTGTATCACTCAGTTTCTTTTTTCTAGTCTCGGTGCCGTTGACGTTGCTTTGGTTGCATCGCAGGGGGAAGCCGTCTTTCTGGACCTCTGTATATTTTCAGATTGTTCCGTGGCTCTTGATGGCAACCGCGAGCCGGACTGCCCGCGTCGCAATGCTCATACCGTTTGCGATGTTGTTGATTTTGAAGACAACGCGGCGGACCATGATATTGATGCTGCCGTCCGTGATTCTCGCGTACTTGGTGTGTTTCTCCTATGTATCTCTGCCGGCCGCTTTGACGGTGATGTTGGGCGGTAAGATTGATCCAAGCCAGGATATGCTCGAACGTTTTTTTGTCACGAGCGATCGCGTTGATTTAGTACGGCAGACCGCTTTGGAAATGTCACATGCTTCCTTCGTCATGAAGCTTTTTGGCTTTGGCCCCGGCGTAGGGGGGTACGACACAAGCGGATATCCCACACCGCATAATATGTTGATGAATCTGTGGGTCGAGACCGGTGTTCTCGGGTCTGCGATCTTTGTCGGTTTTCTCGTCGCGTTGTTCTGGGCCGTTCTTCGCCATGCAATTGCGCGACGGACCGACTCTATTTCAGCTTGGCTGCTGGTAATTGCGCTGCTTTCGTTTGCCCTCGTCAACGCGGCATATCAGACGAGCTACTGGGGATATGCGCTGATCTTAATCTTGTTGGCAGTCCGCGGCGCTCGGTTGTTTGACGCTGGGGAGGCCAACGTGCCAATCAATCCATCGGGCTAGTTTTAATGCGTATCAGAGTTTTGGCGGCAATTTCAATTCTGGTGGCTTAATTTGCAGAATTTGGGGCTTTGTTATGGGTCCGTTTGACAACTCGAAGAGTGATGCAGCCTCGCGTATTAGGGGCCGAAAAATGTCTGTCGTCTCCCCCTGGCTCACCTTGGTCGAACGCGAGGTCTTGGACGGACGCGGAGCATCCATAGGCAATTTCCACGGGCTTGCTCTTGCAGATTATGTCTCTGCGATTGCCATCACGGCCGACGGGACACTGCCGCTGGTTCGGCAGTTCCGTCCTGCGATAGAACAGTGGACGCTAGAGTTCCCAGGCGGGCTTCTAGATGAAGGCGAGGAGCCGGAGCGCTGCGCGTTACGGGAGCTCTCGGAGGAGGTAGGTTTGTATGCTCCGCAAGCCATCAGTCTGGGAGAGCTGCTCCCGGACTCGGGAAGGCTCGGTAATAGGCTATGGGGCTTCGTTGTACCTCTGGCGGAAAAGCTGGCCAATTGGGCACCTGAGCCGGACCTAGAGATCTGCTGGGTGAGCCTGACGACGTTGGAAGATTCTATCCGTGACGGCACCTTCAACCATGCCCCGCATCTGGCGCTGTTCGCCGTCGCCCGGTTAAGGGGCCTGATCTAGCGAGTGTCAGACTATTCGCTGCGTCCATGGGCGAGACCTCCGCGATAGATGGCCTCGGCGTCAGCAAAGCGCGGCCTCAGGGACCACCACGAGTCGCCATCTTCATGGTGCCCGCCAAGTGCCCTGCAACACGAAAATTCGAGCATTTCTAGGGGCTTGGTACAGGTCGTAGCGAGCGCTTTCCTCGCTCGCTAGGTATCAACAAACAGCAAGACATAGGGAGCCGTATCGTCTATTGGGAGGCGAGAAATCTGCTCTCTCGATGGGTAAAAGACCTCCGCCATGCTCGTTCCCCGCTCTTTCGCCGACCGATCCGTCTGCATTTTGGGCCTTGGATATGTTGGTCTTACCCTTGCTTCAACCATGGCTGCCGTCGGATTTCGAGTCTGGGGCGTCGAGGTCCGCGAGGATGTGGTGGAGCTGTTGCAGCAGGCACAGCCACATTTCCATGAGCCCGGACTGGCTGACCAGTTGGCCCGCGTTTTAAAAAGCGGCGCATTTTCGGTTCATGCAAGTGTACCGCAGGATTGTGACGCGACGGTTTTCATTATCACAGTAGGAACGCCGCTGGGTGCGGAAAGGCGTGTACGCACGGACATGATCGAGCATGTCGCGGGCGAGGTTGCTGAAGCGATGCCAGCAGGAGCCCTCATCATTATGAGATCTACAGTGCGGTTGGGAACCACGCGCTCGATCGTTGCCCCCATTCTTGATGCTGCCAACAAGTCCTACGATTTGGCATTCTGTCCTGAGCGAACGCTCGAAGGTGTTGCCATTCAAGAATTGCGTATCCTTCCACAAATCGTCGGTGGCGCTTCGGAAGATGCGACAGTACGAGCAGGGCAGCTATTTCAGTTCGTCACGCCGACAACGGTGCGTGTACGTGATCTCGAGACCGCAGAGATGATTAAGCTAGTAGACAACTCCCAGCGTGACGTGCACTTCGCTTTCTCCAATGAAGTAGCGTCGATGTGTGACGCGATCGGAGTGAGCGCCGCGGATGTGATCTCTGCCGGAAAGCTTGGATATCCACGCACAAATCTGGCAATGCCAGGGCCGGTCGGCGGTCCCTGTCTCGAAAAGGATTCCTATATCCTAGCCGAAGGACTGGAGCATCGCGGCGTGTCGCCAGCGATTGTGCTGACCGCGCGGAAACTGAATGAAGCTCAGCCCGAGCAAGCGATCGCAGCATTGAAGCGGGCGACTGGTCGCATCAATGGTTTTCCAGATGCACCGATAGTGACCGTACTCGGCCTTGCCTTCAAGGGTGCGCCCGAAACGGATGATCTGCGTGGCACGATGGCGCGTCCTATTTTCGCAGCGCTACAGCGCCATTTTCCGAATGCGCGGTTCAGGGCCTTCGATCCGGTTGTCTCGCTGGAGGCTATTCGAGATTTCGGGCTAGATCCGATTCCGTTTCTAGAGCAAGCGCTTGATGGCGCCAATGTTGCCGTCATTACCAACAATCACAGCCGATTCCGCTCCATGGCGATCGAAACGCTGTCGCATCGGATGGCTTCGCCTGCGATGTTTTACGATTTTTGGAACTTCTTCAACGCCGATTACCTGCTTTTGGCGCCGCATGTCGGCTACATGGCGCTTGGCAGCCACGGTCGAGCGAAACTTCCGAGGGGGCAGGGTCTATGAGCCGTCGATATCTTGTCACGGGAGGTACCGGGTTTCTGGGAGCGGCTTTGGTCCAGAAGCTGGTGGGGGCCGGGCATTGTGTGCGTGTGCTGGACAATAACTGGCGCGGTGATCCAAGGCGGCTTGCTGGAATTGAAGATCGGATAGAGCTGCATATCGGCGATATTCGGGATCCGCAGGCGGTGCGCCGAGCGGTCGATGGTATGGACTGTGTGGTTCATATGAGCGCGATCAATGGAACTCGGTATTTCTACGAGCAGCCTGAACTGGTGGTGGATGTCGCGATTCGCGGGATGCTCACCGTGATCGATGCGTGCCGGGATGCAAAGGTGCGCGAACTCGTCGTTGCATCGAGCTCCGAGGCCTATCAGTCGCCGGATCAAGTGCCGACTCCAGAGAACGTTCCGTTGGTCGTGCCCGACATCCGCAACCCGCGATATTCTTACGGTGGGTCAAAGCTCGCATCCGAATTGATCGCGCTTAATTATGGCCGTACCCATTTTGACCGCGTGGTCGTTTTCCGACCTCACAACGTCTATGGCATCGATATGGGGTTCGAGCATGTAGTTCCTGAATTTTCGGTCAGGGCGGCAGAGTCGGATTTGGTGACGAAACCGGGATTGCCTTTGATTTTTCCTTTGAAGGGCGACGGCGCCCAGACGCGTGCTTTCATTCGTGTCGACGATTTCACGGATGGTCTGGCGACGGTCGTTACACGCGGCGAGCACCTCAACGTTTACCACATTGGAAACACAGAAGAGGTGACGATCCGACGTGTTGCGGAATTGATCGTCGCAACCTTCGGTCGGGAGGCGATCATTGAGGCCGGTCCCGCGCCCTTGGGCGAAACGCAGCGCCGCTGTCCGGACATCAGTAAGATCCAGGCTCTAGGTTGGTCCCCCCGCATTTCCCTGCAAGACGGTCTACCCACCGTTGTTCGCTGGTACCGAGACCATCCAGAATTACGGCCATTACGAAATTTAGGAGACAGCAAATGACAGCGCCGGCGCAATCCAGGCCCATCCTCGAGTGCCAGATCTGTGCGAGCAGTGAACTCACGCCAATTCTGTTTCTCGGCTATGTCCCCCCGGTGAACACCATGCCTTTAGTAGGAGAGCGCGCGCTTGAGCAGCCCGCTTTTCCGCTCGAGCTGTTCCGATGCGAGGAATGTAGTCTGGTCCAGATCGGATTGGAGGTCCATGCGGAAATTCTCTTCCCATATTCCTATCCGTATCTGAGCGGCACGACCAAGATCTTGCGCGAGAATTTCGCTGAGCTCTATCGCGAGGCTTCATCGCTCATCAAGATTTCGGCAGATGATCTCGTGGTGGACATTGGTTCAAATGACGGATCGTTACTGATCAATTTCAAGGACGGCGGCCATCGTATTCTTGGCGTTGAGCCATCCCGCGCTGGTGAAGTCGCGCGCGGGCGCGGCATTGAGACGTTGACGGACTATTTTGGGGTGGGGCTCGCAACCCGGCTGCGTGCCGAACGCGGCGCCGCAAAGGTTATCACTGCGGCAAACGTGTTCGCGCATATCGGTGATGTCCACAATGTTACGAAAGGCGTTGCCGAATGGCTCGCCGAGGACGGTGTATTCATCTCGGAGTCGCACTATCTGCTCGATCTCGTCGAGACGCTTCAATACGACACGGTCTATCACGAGCATCTTCGTTACTACGCGCTGGGCGCGATCGAGGCGCTGTTAGCACGTCATGGACTGGAAGTCTTTCACGTTAAGCGCATTCCGACACACGGTGGCTCTATTCGAGTTTATGCCTCTCGTCCTGGACAGTACCAGATTCAGCCGTCAGTTGCCGAGCGCCGCGCGGACGAGGAGCGCTTCGGTCTCGCCGATGGCAGTGCGCTGAAGACTTTTGCCGCACGAGTCGTTCGTTCTAAACTGGATTTGTACAAGTTGCTTGCCGGATTGAAAAAGGATGAAACCAGAATTACTGGTATTGGTGCTCCGTCACGTGCATCTACGTTGATCAACTATGTCGGTCTCGACGACGGAATCCTGGACTCCGTGATGGAGGTATCAGGCTCGCACAAGTTGAATAGGTTTATTCCGGGCACGAGAATTCCCGTGATCGACGAGGCCGCGCTGTACAGCGATCAGCCGGATTTTGCGCTGCTGCTATCTTGGCACATCGCCGATGAACTCGCGGCCAATCTGAGAAAGCGTGGTTACAGGGGAAAGTTCATTGTGCCCTTGCCCGAGCCGCGAATCATTGAGTGATTTGATGGTGGCGAAACGAGCGCTCAGGCTCGGGGTTGTGGGGCTGGGATTTGGTGCCGACGTGCATGTCCCAGCTTTTGCTTTGCTGCCGGGGGTCGAGATCGTTGCCTTGCTTGGCAGAAACGCCGACAGGGCTGCAAGCGTGGAAAGCCGTCTTCAGATTCCTGTGTTGACGGACGCTCACCGCTTTTTCACGTTGGGCCTCGATGCGGTGAGCGTGGCGGTGCCGCCAGGAGAAGTCGAGACCATCCTAGAACGCTGCCATGCGCGCCGCCTTCCTGTGCTGTGCGAAAAGCCGCTCGGTGCCAATATGCTGGCCGCGGAGAGATTGGCACAGAAGTACAGTGATCTGACGACGGCGGTGGATTTCGAGTTTGCAGAATTGGCGGCATTTTCAGCATTGCATGAGATGATCGGAGCACGAGAGCTCGGGGATCTCCGGCACATTCAGGTGACCTGGCTCAACGAATCTTGGGTGCATCGAAGCGGAAGTTGGTCGTGGAAGACTGATGCCCGCCGCAACGGCGGCGTGCTAAATCTTTTCGGGACGCATGTTCTGTACCTTATGGAATGGCTTGCGGGTCCAGTGGTCGCTTTGTCTGCGCGCCTGGATTCGCGAGTTACCGCGCAGCTGAAGCCAAATGACGGTGCAAGTGCAGCGGAAGATCTAGTCCATGCGACGTTTGACCATGCTTCCGGTGCGGTAACGTCAATTACAATCGGCAATGCTAATCCAGGTCTAACGACGCACCGCTGGACGGTGGTGGGGAGTGCCGGAACGGCAGTGATCGATAATTCTACGCGAGACTATATGGGGGGGTTCAAATTGGTCGCGACGAGCGCCAGTGGTAAGGTATTGTCGGAAGTTTCCGAGCCTATCCCCGATGGGGATGGTCGTCTGCCTCCCTTCAAACGGCTTGCCGAGCGCTTCGTTGCCGCAGTAAGGGCAGGTACCACTTGTCATCCTAGTTTTGGCGAGGGGGCACGCGTACAGCAACTCGTCGATGCCATTAGGCAAGCGGCGGTCGACAACCGAGCCATCGACGTCCGGAGACCGGTGTGAGGCTCGTCATCGTCGCATCGAACCGGCCCTTTCCCGGACATACCGTTCGCGCTGCGAATGTGGTCGTGTTTGAACTTACGCGTGCCCTGGCGACGCAGCCCGGAATGACTATCGGGTTTCTAAAGGTCGGTCTGGAAGGGGAGCCTGGAGCTGACGCTGAAGAGATTGCAGGTCTTGCCGCTCTGGCCGAATTCGGTGTCGACATTCTGCCGGAAATCGTGTTGCCCATGCGAACGACTCAGGGCTCGCCATTCATCAAATTACTCAGTCCGAAGCCGGAACATTTCTATCCCTACGTCAGCCAGGGAGATGCGATTGCGCGGGCGCTGGCATCCTGGAATGCTGACGCGCTGTTGGTGCCTTGGAGCGAATGGCTAACCGCCGCTTGTTCCACCGTGCCCGTTCTCAAATTCGCGTACTATGGAAATCCGGACCACAAAACCGGCTATATGCGTGCATTGCATGATCGAAGACTGAATGGCTTGAGCCTTGGCCATCTGCGATTGCGCCTCGGGTTGTCCCGTCTCGAAAAAGTGCATAACCAGATCATGCATCGCTATGAAATACTCGGAGACGTCGCTGCCAACGATGCAAGTTATTACGCTCGGCTTGGGCATCCGAACGCATTTTATATCCAGAACGTCTGGATTGACCGCTTCGGCGAGGGGTGGCGTGAGCGTAGGCGCGCGCTCGAAAAGCCCAGCCCACTTGTCATCATCGGCAATGTCGGAAAGTTAGGCGGAACCGCCAACCGCTTTGGGCTCGATTATCTTGGTCGCGAGCTGCTCCCCGAGCTACGGAAGCGCATGGCGCCAGGGACATTCAGGATCGAAATTCTCGGGTCCGGCGAGCTCGAGTCGGGCATTCGTGCCCCTCTCGAGGGGCAGGATGTCGTGTTTCGTGGATTCGTGCCGGATATTGACGAGGCTATGCTGGCGGCGCATGTGTTCCTGTGCACTAACAATGCAACCCCGTTCAAGGTTGGTCATACTCGATATCTTCACGCTTGGACTCTCGGTTCCTGCGTCGTAGCCCATCGCGATGTGTCTATGTCGATGCCCGAAATCAAACACGAAGAGAATGCTTTGCTTGGGCGTGACGCCGCTGACATCGCACGTCTGATTGTGCGAGCAGGGCAGGATCAATCGCTACGTGACCGCATCGGAAGTGCGGGTTGGGAGACCTATTTGAGCAGGTTCAGGGCGGAGACAGTTGCGGAGGATGTTGTCGAAAGGTTCAATCGCTATAGCGATCGCTAAGTTTTTCAACCTAAGAAGCGATAAGTGCGGACAAGGCCGACCACGGTTGGGGCCGCTTCGAAGAAAGCTTCGGTGCGGGTTTGTACCAAAGCGCTGGCGCAAGCGGAGTTGCTTGACTAGATCGGCTCGATAGATAGATCGTCGACAAAGTGAGAAGAGATGGAAGAGTCCGGCGGTCCTAGAGTCTGACCGCGGCCTCCGTCCGGTACGATCGTCGTTGTGTAGCGAAGCTCTAGACTGACCGTCGGAGCTGGTGGAGCCCGTACGGCAGGCGCCGGGGAGCCTGATTCGCGCGGAACCGCCGGTCGTTCAGTCTGCTGTCCGCTTGTTCGGCTACCTCAATGCCACTATAGAAGCAGCTTCAGTGGCGAGATATTCCATCTCCCGTGGCGAGCCTTAATCGTGGGAATGGTATCCGATGAACTATAGCGGAAAATCGGCCCTTTCTTCACCAGCAGCATTTTTTGAGTGGTGCCTTCATTCTGTCGATCAGGATAAGATACCTTTTCGGGCCAATTACCCTCAATATTTTGGCAATTCGGCGCCCTATCTCTGGAAGGCCTATGACCGGCGCTTGGCTGATGTGGTTGCGCTCGTCCGTCCTGGCTTGCGCGTCCTTGAGGTCGGCTGTGGTATTGGTTCTGACCTCCATTGGCTAGCGCTACGAGGGGCAGATGCCACAGGTATTGATGTGAAGTCCGAATGGACGGACGCTGCGCGCGAACTGACGCGGCATGTTCGTGACAAGATCGGTCCGGTCACGGTTAAGATCGAGCGCATTAATTTGCTTGATCTCCCTGATGTCCAATACGATCTCATCTACATGAAGGATACCTTTCATCACTTGGAGCCACGCGATCAGATCGTCGCAAAGATCGCGTCGTTGCTTGCCCCCGGAGGCAGAATAGTGATCGTCGAACCTAACGCATGGAATCCTGCGATTCAGTATAAGATGTTTCGGATCCGCGGTTTCAACACGATCATCGATAAGATCGATAAAGCGACGGGCGAGCGCTTCATTTATGGGAATGAGCGCCTCGTTACCGGGGGAGCCATTGCAACCGCTTTTGCGCGGTACGGTATCGAGGGTTCTTCGCGCTTGTTCCGGCTGGTGCCGACTGCGTTGGCGTCGAATCCGTTCTTTGTCAAAGTGGCCAACCTGCTCGAGAAGCTTCGGATCGAGGCGTTATTGGTGCCTGCCTGCATTCATAGTGTTTATTCGGGGACCATGCCCGATAGAGGCATTCGGTCAAAGGAACGAGATCACAAGCCCGGCACATTATGACCTTTTATGCCTCTATTACGTCAGTTGCGGAATCATGCAGATTGTCCGTTTAGGTGCGGTCCAAAGAACGTTGGTCTTTGTCAGAATTGACGAACAGAATCTATGGAACCACGCCCAGCAGCAAATAGCTGGCGGCATTCATGCCGGCCGAGGTTTGCCTAAACGGGACTCGAAGAATATCAGTTCCTCGATGCCCCTTAGAGAGCGGATCTGTCGACTAGCACTGCAGGTGGACGCTCTAAATCATGCGACCTATCGTTTTAGGCGCGCGCTGCCACGCACGTCTCAGTCGCTGGAACGTCCAAGCCGACGAAGCAGCCTTCTCCATCTGATCGATCTCCCATTCGGTATTTAGCCCAGCGTTCTCCAGCAGAGACAATGCAAAAGAGACAAATCCAAAAGACATTGAAACCGCCGCTAGCCGCTGCAGCTTGTTAGGAGTCAAAGAGACACGATCAGGATCGACACAAAAAATAGCATCGCCCGACATAAAGAGGCGACGGTCAACCGTTTCTGACATGTCGCGTTTGCCCCTGCGATAGGTTGGGTGTCCGAGATCAAGATCGAGTAAGCGATACTTCAGCGAGTTTAACAAGGCGTGCTGGTCGCCTAGTACGCCGTGCTTATTGTAGTAGGGGAGCGTTTGAAACTCCGAGTAGACAAACAGAATGTCATGATCGTTGAGAAGCCTGGAAGCGCCTTTGAGGCATTCGACTTCGCCGCCCTCGACATCGAGTTTAAGAAAGTCGACGGTCCTGCCGGCCGAAATAATGCTGTCGAGTGTGTCGCATTGAACTGTTGTGGTTTTCACCACTCGGGTGGCAACGTCAAAATAAGAGATGGTGCGACGGGAAACAGTATCCAGGTACATATCTTTTGTTACGTCTAGGGGCTCTCCCAAAAGAGTGCAGGCGCCAGGGCCGGCGGTGATAAAAAAAGTTCGTTCGCCTTTCTCGCTCCAAATTGCAACCGGATGATATTCGGAATATTTGAAGTCGGGCAAATGCGCTCCGAGGGCCGCTGCATCTGTCGAGCGAGACGCCAATTTAGCGTATTCCTCTGGATTGGGCTCAAACCCCACAATGGTTGAACGTCTAGCAAACGAAGCGGGGAACATGCTCATACCGTTTCTAGCTCCGACATCGATAAGCACCGGCGACTCGTCGATGTGCGAGAATATCAACTCACCAATTGTCGGTCCTTTGGCGGTTTTGAAATCGAGAGGATTGCGCCGTAGATACCGGACAGATTGTTTCAGCATACAGGGGATCCTTGCTTGGACATTCGCGCTAGGACAAATATAGATACCTTCATCATTCGTCTGTCGAAAAATCAGCCATCGATGATAAATAATACCTTCATTCCCTGGGCGTCCAAACTCGTCTGGAGAGAGGCCAACTCGATCGTTCTGGCGGCGAGATGCTCGACATCAGCGGATTTGGAGAGGCCTATGCCAATATTGAGGTAAAGCTCAAAGAAAGTCGTGAACGGCGCTATTCCTCAAATGTGGTTCGGTCCAGGAAAGCCGTCCCAAGTGGCGATGCGTCCCTAAGCCGCTTCGCGACCTCGCTCAGATATCGAGGCGTTGGGAACTCTGTGTTGACCAACTGAGGTGAGGCCTTCTCCCGTTCGCAAGGCGCGTCGTTGGGACGTCACCAACGCATTTCTCTCAATCAAACAGCAGCTCTTCATCGACATGGGGCCCCATGTCGAATATTGAGGCTGGAGACGTCCATATTGAGACCGCCGGCACAACCATTTGAAGAGGTCCCGCCGCACTAAGCTTTCGAGGCGAATGCGCGGTGGTATAATAATACAGTGATGAAGGCAGCCTCAGCTCAGAGCTCTATGATGGAACCGAAGCTTTCTCGAGGAGCCCGTAAGGTGCTCATCTGGCATTGGGGGCGGCGGGGCGGCGGGGTAAGGTACACCTATGAGTTGGTGCGCGAACTCAGGAAACATCCGGAGCTCGAGCTGCACCTGTCGCTCTCACGGCAAGGGGACATCATTGCCGATTTCGACGCGCTTGGGTTGCCAGGTTATAACGTCGACACCTACACCAATGTTTCGTCGGCTATTCTCGCGCTGCTGCGTCTGCCGTTTGTTCGACGTCGCCTCTGGCGTTATGTGCGCGAGCATGACATATCCGTAGTGGTCTGCACGATGAGCCATTTATGGAACGTTCCGACCTTGTGGCGGAGACCCCGGGACATTGCCTACGTGTTTGTCTTGCATGATCCAAAGCCGCACGCCGGCGACGACATCGCTATCCGCAAGTGGATGCTGGACACCGAAATCGCCGCAAGCGACGGCATCTTTGCGCTGACCGAGTACACGCGAAAATCGGTCACGACGAACAACGACTTTCCCGCCGAACGCGTGTGGATCGCCCCGCTGGGGGTCTTCCCCTATGCCGAGACGAGAAAACAGGCTCCCACACGAACCGGGCGCAAAATCCAAATGCTCTTTTTTGGACGCTTATTGCCCTACAAGGGGCTAGATATCCTTCTGGACGCTTACAAGTTCATGAAGCGCGAGGGAAAGGATGTGGGGCTTCGGATTATCGGCCCGGGGGACATCGAGCCGTATCGGGCGCAGATTGCCGAGCTCGAGGACGTCTTCGTTGACAACCGATGGATCCCTGAAGAGGATCTCGGCGAGATCTTCGAGGGGGTCGATATCGTCGTTGCGCCATATCGTGGAGCAAGCCAGTCTGCTGTGCTTGCGACGTCGGGCATCGCCGGAATTCCGGCCGTCGTGACGCCGGTTGGCGGTCTTGCCGAGCAGGTCTTGCACGAGCGGACTGGTCTGGTTGCGTCGGATTCGACGCCGGCTGCGCTTGCTGTCGCACTCAGCCGGCTCGTCGATGACGAGGCTTTGCGGCTGCGTTGCGGGGAGGCGGCGAGGGCCCATGCTGTGAGTGAGCTGTCCTGGTCGGCCATCGCGGCGAAGTTCGCGTCCGTTCTCGCATCGATTACCCCACGCCGGAAGCCCGAGGCGCGATAATGTGTGGCATAATCGGAATTGCGAGCAGCAAGCCGGGCCGGATAGATCGCCAGACTTTAGGCCAGATGACAGATGCGATTGCGCATCGCGGCCCGGACGGAGACGGCCACTGGATCAGCGAGGACGGCTGCGCAGGGCTTGGCCATCGCCGGCTTTCGATCCTCGATCTGTCGTCCGCAGGCGCGCAGCCGATGATTTCGGCGTCCGGCCGCTATGCGCTGACTTACAATGGCGAAATTTACAATTTCCGCGACCTGCGCCGCGAGCTCGAGGCCACGGGCCATCATTTCAATGGTCACTCGGATACCGAGGTCGTCGTTGCTGGATTCGAGCGTTGGGGTATCGACGAGACGATCTCGCGGTGTGCCGGCATGTTTTCGCTCGCCGTTTGGGACGGAAGTGAACGCACCCTCGTGCTCGCGCGCGATCGGCTCGGTATCAAACCGCTGTACTATAGCGTTGTGAACGGAACGCTCGTTTTCGCCTCGCAGCTGCGCCCGATCGTGGTGCAACGTCGTGAGCTTCCCTCGATTTCACTGCCGGCTTTGTCCGAATTCCTGCGGCTCGGCTATGTTCCGGCGCCGTTCAGCATTTTCGAGGGCGTGTACAAGCTGCCCGCAGCGACCAGCCTCAGGTTTCGGGACGGTCATGCGAGCGAGCCGACAGCCTACTGGTCGATTCCGGAGGTCGTCGCGCGAGGCATGTCGAGGCCGCGAGCGAACGAAGAGGAGGTGCTAGAAGAGCTTGACCAGCGCCTCCGCGGCATCGTTGCCGAACACATGATTTCTGATGTACCGCTGGGTGCGTTCCTGTCCGGCGGCATTGATTCCAGCTCGGTCACAGCCATCATGCAGGCCGTGGGCGGCGCTACCACCAAGACATTCTCGATCGGTTTTGACGACCCGAGCCACAACGAAGCCAACTATGCGGCCGAGGTCGCAAAGCACCTTCAGACTGACCACACGGAGCTCTACGTCTCGGATGCCGATGCGATGGCCGTCATTCCCTCGCTCCCCGACATCTATGACGAGCCCTTCGCGGATATTTCGCAGATACCGACCTATCTCGTCTCGAAACTCGCGCGGCAGCAGGTGACGGTTGCACTATCCGGCGACGGTGGCGATGAATTGTTCGGCGGCTACAACCGTTATCTGTTCGTGTCCGATTACTGGAAACGTCTGACCAGGATTCCCCATGCATTGCGTCGCATGGCCGCATCCGGTCTAGCCTCGGCATCGCCAGCGAGCTGGGACGCTGCGTTTCGCGCCCTGAGCTACGTTCTACCGTCCCACCTGCAGCCTGCGCTGCCAGGGCAGAAGATCCACAAGGTTGCGTCGGTGCTAGCCTCCTCGACCTTGTATGAGCTGCAGAGCAGGCTGGTGTCGCAATGGGCGAACCCCGAAACCGTGTTGCTCGCGTCTAACGGTGTCGCGCTTGCGAGATCCGCGCCGCCGGCGTTCGCGCCTGACGTGCCCGCGACTGCGGAGCAAATGGCCTGGGACATGTCGACGTATCTCGTGGATGACATCCTGACCAAGGTCGATCGCGCGAGCATGCGCGTCGGGCTCGAAGCGCGTGTGCCGCTGCTGGATCACCGGTTGGTCGAGTTCGCCTGGGAAATTCCGATCTCCCTGAAGTTCAGGAATCATTCCGGAAAATATATCCTCCGGCGTTTGCTAGAGCGTTACGTGCCGCGCGATCTGTTCGAACGTCCCAAGATGGGTTTTGGCATTCCGATCGACAACTGGTTGCGTGGCCCGCTGAAGGGCTGGGCATCCGATTGGCTATCGTCCGGCAGCAACGAGTTTTTCGATCGCAAGGCCATCGCCGACAACTGGCAGCAACACCAAATCGGTCGGGTAGACCGCGGCGGCCAGCTCTGGACCGTGCTGATGTTCGACCTGTGGCTTGAGCAGGCACGGCGATGGGTCTGAGTTCTTACGTGCCGTGGTGGGCCAAACTGGGCATCAAGCTCGGGCTCGCGCGCCTGCCTATCCCTTACGCGCTCTGGAAACGGCTCGGACTCTTCCGTCATGGCGAGATGATGGTACCGGAGCGCGCGATCTCCGCCTTCGAGAGCCATTTCCAGTCAGCGGTGGAGCATGGGCACCTTCCTGAGAGGTACCGGTGCCTCGAGCTTGGACCGGGGGATTCGGTGCTGTCGGGCTTCGTCGCCCGTGCCTTTGGTGCTGAAAAAGCTTGGCTGGCGGATGCAGGGTCGTTTGCTGAGACTGACATCGCCGTTTGCCGCGAGCTTCTTGCCCTTCTTGCCTCGCGCGGGAGAGCGCTTGCACCGCTGAAGTCGGCGACCCTGCAGGACGCGATGACGGAGTTTGACGTCGTCTACTTGACGGAAGGCACGAGCTCGCTGTCGATTATCCCGGACCAGTCAGTAGATTTCATCTGGTCGCAGGTCGTGCTAGAGCACATCTACCGCGATGAATTTCTGACCCTCATGAAAGCACTGCGCAGGATTGTGGCTCCGAACGGGATCGGCGTTCACAGCATCGATTTCCGCGACCATCTCGGAGGCCGCCTGAACAACCTTCGCTTTGGAGATGACGTCTGGGAGACCAAGGCTTTCCGAACCTCAGGATTCTACACCAATCGCATCCGCCCGCGAGAAATGATCGAGCTGATGAGGGAGGCAGGCTTCAGCGTCGAGGTGCTCTCGGAGCAGCGATGGCCGGGCCTGCCGCTTCCTCGCGATCGGATGGCGCCACAGTTTCGGCCGTTCGCGGATGAGGACTTCATGGTTTGCGAGATCCGCGTGATCATGAGGCCGGCGTGAGCGAAGTCTCCGCCGTTCTCGCTCAGAAGCGGTTGCTGTTCGTCGTAACCGAGGACTGGTACTTCGTGTCCCACCGCCTGCCGATCGCCCGCGCGGCGCTGGCCGCCGGTTATGAGGTGTTGGTGGCGACGCGGCTCGGCGAAAAGGCCGATGCTATCACCTGTGAAGGCTTCGTGCTGATCGGCCTCGAGCGCATGCGGCGTTCCGGTCGAAATCCGTTTCGCGAGCTGGCAAGCATCGTTGAACTGGTGAAGCTTTACCGAAGCCATCGCCCGAGCATCGTTCATCACGTGGCCATGAAGCCTGTCCTATACGGTTCGATCGCGGCGCGGATCTCGGGCGTGGCTGCAATCGTCAACAACGTCGCCGGACTGGGGTTCGTATTCTCGTCCAAGGCGGTCTATGCGCAGACCCTCCGTCGCGTTATCGCACCGTTGCTAAGGTTCGCGCTGAGTCAGCGGCACGCTTTGACGATTGTCCAGAACAGGGATGATGCACGGGCCCTGGTCGATGAGATCGGCGTCGCGCCGGAGAAGATACGCCTCGTCAAGGGATCCGGGGTCGATCTCGCGCAGTTCTCGCAAATGCGGCGGGAAAGCTCTCCGCCGATCGTGCTCCAGGCATCGCGGATGATCAAAGAGAAGGGCGTCGAGGATTTTGTGCTCGCTGCTGCCCGGCTGCGGGCCAAGAACGTGGCTGCAAGGTTCATCCTTGCCGGCGCGCCGGACCCTGAAAATCCGCACTCCATTCCTGAAGCCGTGCTCAGGCAGTACCACGAAGATGGCCTTGTCGAGTGGTGGGGACATCGCGACAATATCCCGGAGATCATCCGTGAGGCGGCGATCGTCTGTCTTCCGACCACCTACGGGGAGGGAATACCCAAGACCTTGATCGAGGCCGCTGCCGGCGAATGTCCCATCGTCACCTATGACGTGCCGGGCTGCCGGGAAATCGTGATCGATGGCATCAACGGCATGCTAGTCCCGGCCGGCGACGTCGACCAACTCGCCGAGGCTATCGCGCTGTTGCTGGAAAACCCGGAGCAACGTAGGCTTATGGGCGCGCACGGCCGAGAGCTGGTCCAGAAGGAATTCTCCCAGGAGATCGTCGTCGCCCAGACACTTGCGATCTATTCAGAGCTTTTGTCGCAATGAAGGTTCTCATCGTCGGAGCCTCGGGGTTCGTCGGCGGGCATCTTATCCGCCGACTTGCTGCCGACGGAATTGCTTTTCGCGCAGCCGTCCATCGCAATCGCGCAGATTTGCCAGCTGGGATCGATTTTGCCGAGAACGTTGATCTCGGAAGTGTCTTCGATTGGACATCTGCAATCGCGGGATGTGACACCGTTGCGCATTTGGGAGCGCGTGTTCATGTCATGCGCGAGCGCAGTGCAAATGCGCTCGACGCCTATCGCCGCGTCAATGTGGATGGGACGTTGTCTCTTGCGCGTCAGGCTGCAGCTGCCGGTGTTCGCCGCTTCGTGTTTCTCAGCTCTGTTAAGGTGTGCGGCGAATTCACCCCTGCCGACGCACCCTTTGTCGAAACCGCAACGCCGCGTCCGCAAGATCCATACGGACTGTCGAAGCTCGAAGCCGAACGCGGCCTGCTTGAGCTTGGTCGCGCGAGCGGCATGCAGGTCGCCATCCTGCGGCCACCGCTGGTCTATGGGCCGGGAGTGCGGGCGAATTTTCTATCTTTGATGCGTTGGTTGCGGCGCGGAGTTCCACTGCCGCTTGGCGGCATAGAGAACCGCCGTAGCCTGATCGGTGTCGGCAATCTAGTCGATCTGATCTCCACGTGTCTGCGACACCCGGCAGCGGCTGGAGAGGTCTTCATGGCCAGCGATGGCGAGGACCTGTCAACGCCAGAGCTCCTGGAAAGGCTGGCGGCAGCTCTGGGCACCAAAGCGCGCTTGCTACCCGTTCCCGTCGCTCTGTTGGAGGGCGTGGCCGCGCTCGCAGGGCAGCGAGCGATGGTGCAGCGGCTCTGCCTCTCGCTTTGCGCCGACAGTCGGAAGGCCCGCAAAACGCTCGGCTGGCATCCGCCCTTCGGCGTCGACGAGGAGTTGAGGCGGACCGCGCGAGCGTTTCTGCAATCTCGCTAACACAGGCCAGCCAGAATTCGCGGAACGCTAAGCCCCCGCCTTCGCTGCGCGATATTCGAGTTCGCCGTCTGCCAACCGCCTGACGACGTCTTTCATGAAAATTTTCGCTTCCCAGCCAAGAATTCGTTTCGCCTTGGCCGGGTTGGCCGAATTGCACTTGAGGTCGATCGGACGAAGCAGCCTTTCATCAAAGTCGATGTGTTTTTCCCAGTCAAGTCCGAAATAGCTGAACGCCTCCCGAACGAAGTTCTCGAGCGAGTTGGTTTGTCCGGTTGCGATCACGAAGTCCTCGGGCGCGTCGGCCTGGAGCATCATCGCCATAGCCTCAACATATTCCGGCGCCCAGCCGAAGTCGCGGGAGATGTTCAGGTTTCCAATTCGCAGACTATCCGTCTTCTTTTCGGCGATATCGGCGGCGCCCGCCACGATCTTTCGGGTGACAAAGCGCTGCGGCCGCAACGGTGAGTCATGGTTGAACAAAAGCCCTGAGCATGCAAACAGCCCATGTGCGTCTCTGTAATTTGCCACTGTCCAGAATGCCGCGGCCTTTCCGACACCATAAGGGCTTCGCGGACCGAACGGGGTGGTTTCGTCTGCCGGCAAGTCAGTATTGCCGAAGCATTCGCTCGAGCAAGCATTGTAGACGCGAGAGCTTAGTTTCAGCCGATGGACAGAATCGACGATATTGTGCGCACTGAAAATGGTGGATTCCAGCGTCTGGATCGGTTGGTCAAATGACAGGCCGACGGAAGATTGACTTGCGAGATTGTAGATTTCGTCGGGAGTCGTATCGGAAACGACGCTCAGGACGCTACCGAAATCGGCAGGATCGACAGAGTGCAGCACCACCCGATCACGAATACCCAGCCGCTGCAGGTTCGCGAAGATGCCGAGCTCCCTGTCGCGGGATGTCCCGTGGATCGCGTAACCGCGCTCGAGCAGATGCGCGGCCAATAACGAGCCGTCCTGCCCGGATATTCCGAAAATGAGGGCTTTTTGGGACATGATGAGCTGACTTCCGAGCCGCGGTTTGCGACACCATAGCTAACTTTAAAGGCAGGTGGCCTCAAGAGCTAGCGGCTTGGGAAAGATAGGGGATTGCAACAGGGGGGCTTCCTAGCTAACGAGACGCTGCAGCGCGGTTCTGGCAGGAGCGGACAGGTTTGCCAACTATCCGAAACATTGGCGTCATCGGCCTCGGCTATGTCGGGCTTCCAGTGGCGGTTGCGTTTGGTCGGGCTGGATATCGGGTCACCGGATTCGACATCAGCGCTGAGCGAATCGCAGAGTTGCGTCGAGGCCAGGACCGTACGCGCGAAATCGATGCGGCTGCTCTGGGAGCGGCGCGGATCGCATACACGAATCAGCCGGCAGACCTGGCTGCGGCCGACTTCTTCATCGTCACGGTTCCAACGCCGATCGACGGCGCCAACAAGCCCGACCTTCGCGCACTTTTGAGCGCATCTAGGTCCGTTGGTGGCGCATTGAAGAAGGGAGACATTGTCGTATACGAGTCGACCGTGTATCCCGGCGCGACCGAAGAGGAATGCGTTCCGATGCTCGAGCGTGCCTCCGGACTCAAGGCCGGCGTTGATTTCCACGTTGGCTATTCGCCCGAGCGAATCAATCCCGGAGACAAGGCGCATCGTTTCGAAACCATCCAGAAGGTGGTGTCGGCGCAGGACGCCGGATCGCTTAGGATCGTTGCCGACGTCTATGGTGCAGTCGTAACGGCCGGCATCTACGAGGCGCCATCGATCAAGGTCGCGGAAGCCGCTAAGGTGATCGAGAACACGCAGCGCGATCTCAACATCGCTTTCATGAATGAACTCTCGCAGATTTTCCATGCGCTCGATCTTGATACCGGCGACGTGCTGGCCGCCGCTCGCACCAAGTGGAATTTCCTCCCATTTCAGCCTGGTCTTGTCGGAGGACACTGCATCGGAGTCGATCCCTATTATCTGACCTATCGAGCCGAGATCGCGAAGTACCATCCTCAAGTTATCCTTGCCGGACGGCGCATCAACGACGATATGGGCGCGCGGATTGCGCGCGAGTGCGTCCGGCGCCTTCTTAAACGAGGATCGCGCGGCGGGGTCGTCACTGTGCTGGGCGTGACGTTCAAGGAGAACGTGCCGGACCTTCGTAACTCCAAGGTCATCGATATCGTCCGCGAACTGGAATCGTTCGGCATCAAGGTCCAGGTTAGCGATCCCTGGGCGGATCCCGCTGAGGCCCTCCGCGAGTATGGAATTGCGCTCTCCGACCACAACGAGCAGCAGCCGGCGGACGCCGTCGTCCTCGCTGTTGCGCATGACAATTTCATTAATTTGGGGTGGCCGTTCTTGCAGACATTGTTGAAGGAAAGGCAAGGCCTAGTACTGGACGTCAAGTCCCGGCTGGATCGGGCGACCAAGCCAGCCGAGATCGAACTCTGGCGACTTTAGATTCTGAGCAGGTAACAGGCGCAATGACTGACCAAAAGATTCTTGTGACCGGTGTCGCCGGTTTCATAGGTTTTCATGTCGCGCAGCGGCTCGCGTCGGCCGGTCGGGAGGTCGTTGGTCTCGATATCGTCAACGACTATTATGACCCTACGCTAAAGGAGGCGCGGCTTCGCGTGCTTGAGAAGCTTCCATCCTTCCGCTTCGTCAGGATGGATCTCGCTGATCGCGATGCGATCGCTCCATTTTTTGCCGAATCCCAGTTTTCCCATGTTGTGCATTTGGCGGCTCAGGCCGGCGTTCGATACTCCCTGGAGAACCCGCATGCCTACGTCGACGCGAACCTGCAAGGCTTCATGAACATCCTCGAGGGCTGTCGGCACACGCAATGTCGGCACCTTCTCTATGCCTCGTCATCCTCTGTGTATGGCTCGAACAAGAAGCTGCCGTTCTCGGTCCGCGATAACGTCGATCACCCGATTAGCCTCTACGCGGCGTCCAAGAAGGCGAACGAGTTGATGGCACATTCGTACAGCCATCTGTTCTCGCTGCCGACCACCGGCCTGCGGTTCTTTACGGTGTATGGACCTTGGGGTCGGCCCGACATGGCGATGTTCATTTTTGCAAAAGCGATCGTGGAGGGCAAACCCATCAAACTGTTCAATCACGGGCAAATGTCGCGTGATTTCACCTATGTCGACGACGTCGTAGAGGCCATCATCCGGCTGATCGACCGCCCCCCCACTCCTGCGCAGCGAGGTTCCGCGGATGCTCCTGACCCCGGGCGCAGTGTCGCGCCATGGATGGTTTACAACATCGGGAACAATAGGCCCACGCAGCTCATGGATGTCGTTGCTTTACTTGAGAAAGAGTTGGGGCGTGTCGCTGCCAAAGAGATGCTCCCCATGCAGCCCGGAGACGTGCCGGCGACCTACGCTGATGTCGATGATCTCATGCGCGACGTCGGTTTTAGACCTTCGACGAGCATCGAGGATGGGGTTAAGCAATTCGTCAAATGGTATCGTGGCTACTATCGAGATTGACCGAAGAAGGGGGGACTGTGTCAAACACCATGCCACGCGACTTCTTGTTTGAAGGTGTCCCTTCTCAGTTGTCAGGATGTGTTGGCCTCTTATTCTAGCACGTGTGCGTGGTAGATTGTATTCGGACCGATGGGAACCAAAACGGAGGATCTCGTGGTCTCCCTCTACTGGATGATGGTAACAATTGCTGCCGTTGTTTACTCTGATCGGATTGGCTTTCGAAATGGAGAGGACATTGGCATCAGCAAAGTTGCCGACCTTTGGCCAATTGATCTCTCAGATTTTTCAGAGCCAAGCGGTCGGAAAAATCGCAAATAGTGATATCGATATCAAGCAGATGCCGGGATGTATGTTGAAATGCCTTTCGAGGAACGGTTTACTCGAAGCAGATGCGAGCCAGAGATATTACTCCCGCTCGTTGTCTAGGTACCTTGCTGCTGAAGTCAATTGACCGGCGAAGAAAAGGGCAAAAAACACCAGGCTTCCTAGTACTAGTGTCCCCACCATGACAACGATGTACATATGTGGCCTCGCCAATCCTTGCTAACCGCCTTACCGACATCCGTTAACATCGATGTTTTCGTCTAAGGCAGATCGTGATTGTAGCACGTGCTGGGATTCTACAATAATACCCTGACGGTGTTGGAGCGCAGCGTCGCAGTATGGCTGCGAGCAGTCCTACAGCAAAGCAACACAGGACTCCCTGGGTAACGTGGGAGAGTTGGCTATTAAAAAGCGACCCTAGCACGTTCTGAAGCACGACGGCCTGTCCCAAAACTTGAGGAACACCAGGACCCCAGAAGCGGCGAATATGCGCTATCCACATAGCTACAAGAAGCGCTCCACCGACGAGACCCGCCTGTATCGCGATTGCGAAAAACTGATTATGGGGACCGGGAAAGCTCTGTCTTTTTCCAACGAAGCATACAGCGACTTGGTACTTCCTGAGCCATGCCCCAAGATGGGCGCTTGGCCGATGAATTCGATTGCTTTTTTCCAGAAATCGAGTCGACTTGCAGTCGACATTGTGGGACCTGAAGAAGCATCCGATCTCTGTTTTCGGGCATGGGGGAGCTGCCGGCGTTGATCTGAGGGACCGCCGTAGCGATAATCTTCGATTGATCAAGAGCGCGGAGATCAGTCCTAATCTCTTCGACCCGGCGTTGTGCTTCGCTGGAAAAAGTAACGGCTAAGCCGGCAATCAGGCA
Organism: Bradyrhizobium sp. Kon56; assembly: GCF_055807635.1. Classification (NCBI taxonomy): domain Bacteria; kingdom Pseudomonadati; phylum Pseudomonadota; class Alphaproteobacteria; order Hyphomicrobiales; family Nitrobacteraceae; genus Bradyrhizobium; species Bradyrhizobium sp. Kon56. The sequence continues at coordinate 71,530 of NZ_JBVVOU010000019.1, forward strand.
CAAAGGAATCGTCACCGCAACACGGCTTCGCCAAGTGCCGATGTAGGCAAAGCCTTAAGGTAAGCGCCAGAGCGATTAGCACCCCTGTTTTCGATAGGGTGATCAGGAAGACATCTGTAAATAGCGCGACGGCCAAAAGGCCTACTAAAACTGCAGTCAATTGCTGTTTCAGCTGCAAAAGGCGAATTGAGTAAATTCCTAAGCCGAAAGCGCACAGCGAGAAACAGGTGCTTTGAGCCGCATTATCCTTCACTGGCACCCCGGGACCCTTAAACCATTCCCAGGGACCGGCGTGCCACGTTAACGAGGCGAGAGATAGAACTAGTAAGATAGTGCATGCTGCAGCAAAGCCATATGCTATGTTCATTGCCTGCCGGCTGGTGTATGCACCGGCCATGACGATGGGAATTAGCAAGAGCTTCACGTCGTGTGAGGCCCGCCTGGTCCAAACGGGTGAGGTGACCACAGGATACTGAGTGTAACAAGAGCGAATATAGCTAAAGGAAATATGGCACCCGAAGATCGCAGCGTCAGATGCCAATTGTTCGAAGCGATCGACAGTGCGCTGAAAATGATCAGGAGCGTCAGCGCGATGGCCGCGCCAGTAGTTGTCATCGGAACCATAGATGCCACAAGAACAGCGCTAAATTGACGCCCCACGTTCAACGAACCGTTCCATCCGCTTTTCAAATTCGCGCATTCGGAGCTTTGTTTCATCCCTTACGAGCTCCCCACGTCAAGAGCCCTCTCGTGAGCAACAGTGCAAGCGAAGCCTGGAGTTTCATTCAAAACTCGGCTAAATTGAAGGGACTGCTTGGACAAGAGCGAAGGGCCATTTGATCCCAGGCTAGGGGATTGATCCTCACAGGAGCGCTCGGCCGCCCTGGTCAGATCAACTGTATTGAGCTTCTTAGTCCCGTCACGTTCCAAGTCAAGATTATCAGAATTGAAGAACGATGAAGCGCTGATGGATTGGGTGATTGCACTTATCGCGACCTTCCTGTTCGTGGGGGGGCAGGATGGCGGGGCTTTCTGGATCATGGTCCTCGCGGTGATCGTTGGTGTAGCCACTATCATTGCGCGCATTCGCGGTCATTATCCAGGATCAGGTTGGCTTCCGCCGAAGGTGCTGTCCGTGGTGGTCTTCTCGATTGCAGCGTTCTGGCTTGGCGTCAGATCCGCACTGCTCTGAGCTGTTCGACCAACGTCTTCGGAGCTTTAAACGCTTGCAAAGTGCTGAAGGCCAAAGCAGTCCCTTATAGGGATCGTGTAGAAACGATGGCGCGCGATCCGCCGAATTCAAACGGGTGCTGCAAAAATTTAACCGGGTGCTGCAAATAAGTGCACTCATTGAGAGGAGCGGTAACAGCTAGCCGCGGCCGCAGCTAGACATTGTGGTGCGGCGACGCGCAGTTGCATATCCTCCGACAGCATGAGATGCGACGGATTCGCGTCTACGAACTGGAGCGAATTCTCGCTACCAAAGCCTGCTACTTGTAGCGTTCCCCATGATGTCGTTACGATCGCAACTATGGTAGAGCCTTCGTCCAGCGCAGGCATTATCATATCTATCGTCAAATCGATTATGGGAAAACTTCCGATCGCTCGGCTACGTTGGTGAAGTTGTGGAGTTGCCCGTGTAGCGAGCTCCATTACCCGGACGCCTGAGCCTGGAAGCTGAGGCGTAGAAGCCCGTGGTGTTGGCCTCCACATAGCCGATCCTCTCGATATGATTCCTGGCACCTGCGCGCCGACATTTGCGTGGAAACCCGTCTGACACCTGATGCTTTGCGTGAGACACGTTGACAGCGACATTGACAGAGAGCGAGCCGTCCGAAGTCCCGGCCATAGGAGATGTTGCTGTGGGCAATGCCATAGGACATCCCAGTCGCCGTGCAGCCCGAGAAATCGCCATAGGCGGCACCGACCACCGAGTAGCCGTTGCGCGAGGCGCCGTTGGCGTAACAGTGGTCGAACTTGAAATGTTGCGACTTGCCAGTCGTGTTGTCCTCACCGCCGACATAGAAGCCGTCCCCCTCGCTATCGAAGGTCTGGCAATCGATGATCGAGAAATGGTTCAAGCCAACGATGTAGAAGCTTGCTGCTTGCCGACGCCGGAGCTCGCCGTCAGAACTCCAGCTGCGCGCCTCGCCGGGGCATTGCCGTTACCGTTTGTTATCGCGCTTTCACTGCCAAAAGTCGCTTTGCCACCGCACTAGCTATCAACGTGATGGCTCGGCTTTAAGCCAGTAATCAGCGTTCGTCCTAGTTAGGGAGCTAAGGTCTAACATCGACAGCATGTCCTTCTCGCCCATCTCGGCATGGCCGCAACTCTGCCAGATGGGATGCTCCAGCACTTCGATATGGCTATCGCGCAGCACATGTGGGCCAGAGGATAAAATCGGTCATTTGGACGCATTCGGCACTCAAGGCTGTGGAAGCCGCCCGATGACCAAGGACGACGCCGCAATCTCCGATGGTTTTGGGTTTCAGCGGTGTGCTAAAAAGCTATGGAACTAAACGAATGGGAGGAACGCGACATGAACGTAACGACAGGCGAGCTACGTGGGCCAAGCCTTGCGACTGCTTACTTCGACCGCCCTGTCAAAACGCTGTTTGAACTATCGCAGTTCGAGGCGGACGACATTCGAGATTCACTCTCTAGAAATGGCCTCGCCGTGATCCGCGATTTCGTTGATCCCACTACTCTTCAGGAGCTGCAGCAGTCGGCGCGTATTTCTACGGAGAAGGGTTTCTCATATGGGCGCGAAAACGGATGCAAGGTCCTCACTCAGGTAACGCCACATACACAAGAATTCAGCCAGCCGTTTCTTCTGTCCCGTGCCGCCGCACGTCTGGTAACATCGCCTGCGCTCCTTGATGTCATCGAGTCGGTAATTGGCGATAGGGCGATCATCCATCATGCCCTGTTTCAACGCTCTCTTCCCGCCGATGACATCGTTCTCGATTGGCATATCGATACTGGATCGAACAAAATTTTGAATGGCCGAAAGAAGTTTGCCGATCATCGGATCCGCATGATCGTCTATTTGAGCGATGTTTCGACCGGCGGGTTTAGCTACATCATCGGCAGTAGCAAAGACGCGCTCTCGGCGTTCTATCCACTGCCCATCGGCCAACTGTTCCCGGAAGCAGCAATCCCAAATGAACACCAGGCAGCGCGAGTAACGGTCAATGCGCCTGCCGGATCGATCGTCTTATTCGACACCCACGGGATCCACCGGCCGGAAGCACCAAAAGCAGAGCGCATGGTGATCAACACATGGTTTGCGCGCCGCGACTTTTCCGCACAACTGCCATCAGTACTTGTATCAATCAACACGGTGCCGGCATCTCAACGCGACCGGGTCTATGTCTTCGACAACCAGCGCGGATTTGACCCTCTCATAACCGGCGTTAGCTCGGAAAAACCTCAGACGCTTGTGCGTCGTGCAGTCCGAAAGGTCGGGCGCGCACTAGCGAATTACTGACGCTGGCAAGAAGCAAACCTGCCGTGACATGCCGCTTTGGTGGGTTCATCGTGTACCGTTGTTGCTTTAAACCCAAAAAAATAATGGTAACGGAGTGTGAGCCACCTGTGAGTGGCGGTCTATGGAACAATCTTCGCGTCGTTGCCTCTTAGATGAATGTTCGTTTATGGAAAAACACTAAAGATGAACCCAAATGGTCAAGGGCACGTATGTTGGATTCGTTGCTGATCGCCGGGTATTCGCAAGCTTGGGGAATGTCTCGCTCGAGTTTGAGAGCTCTCGGCCTTTTCGCATGCGCAATGGTTTGTCTCTCCAACATCATCGCCTATTTTTCGTGGAGCGAGAGGAGAGGCATCTGCGACGATATCTGTTATCTGCGTCAAGCCCCGCCTCTTTCAGCGCTTTGGGTTTTCCGGAATTGATGCGAGCCTGGCTCGCGAGGATGGCAATTTCTTTCGAAATGCCGAACGGGATCTTGGCATAGACCACGCCGATGATCCTACGCAAGCTGCGTGTCACACAACTACAAAGTTAGGAAAAAGAGTAGTTCGGTATCCTCCTGGCACCGGCTTTGTCATGTCTCTATTCACAGAAGTACGTCAAGCGGCAGGGGCTACCGGAGCAGCACAGACTCAATGATCGTGTACTCATCCCTTCGGGGCGCCGCAGAGAGCGGAGGGTCTTGTTGTTTGAGGTGAATCAGAGTATGTGCGGTCTGAACCCTCGGATTAGTTGAGCGCTGCCATCCAGAGCTGTGCGGGAATTCCGATGTTAGTAAGTCTTTGATCGGCCGTGCCGTAGCATGAATCGACAGCCTGTCGTCCGGGCAAACTGACCCTGTCGTGCAGCCTAGAGGAGCAAGCTAGTGAACGTCGCGTTTCTGCGAAAATGGGCCGGCGGCAGGCTCAGAAGATGAGTAGACTCTACCATTCGTTGTACAATTTGGCCGAGATTGACTTCGGCACCTTGTTCTTACTGCGGGTATTGCTCTGGCGCCGTTCGACGCAAACAGGAATTCGTGCTCGCAAGCGTGCACGAGAAATTGACGGGGCTCAATCTACTTCCGCCGCGATTGAAGTGGGAACTTAGGTCGCTGCAGGTTATGCCGGGCTTCTGAAGGTGACATTTTCATTACAGCGTACCGCCGATTCAGGTCCGTTGGGCAGGGTCCAACGCGCGCTCGCGTTGCTGAAACGACGGGAACGTTACGGTAATTGTAGAGTTCTTGTTAACCACTAGCAAATCATTGTGACGTTAACTGGTTCGGCTGCGTCCGTCGGCACGGGCTCGCGTTGGAGGGACGGTGAGGTCATTTGTCTTTGGCGGAAGCATCGCCGCTCTCTTGCTAACAGCTTTCGCGGTTGGATTAACCGCAGAACGTCCGATACTACCTACGTGTGACGCCGAGATAGTAAGGAATCTCATCAACAAACAAGTGGGTGAGGCCGCTCCTCAACTCATTCTCAATGGTTTGAGCGAAGTTGGGGGCGAGATGCGCGACGGTAGCTGGCACTGCATCGCTAGGCTTTCGACCAACCGAGAGGCAATCCCTATCAGATATTCAGTCAGTTTGATCGGCCCCGGGCGGCTAAACCTATTGCTGGCGGCATCGCTGCCTCGATAGGCTTGGCGATGATCTGTTTCTTTAGGCGGATTATCTGACGATCGGAGCGAAGCTTGAGATGCAGGCAGAGGATCGCGGCAACCAGAGTGCTCAATGCTCGCGGGCGAGGCCGATCCCGTTTAAGCGCAATTGCAAATAGCATAATCGTCGGTTTGAAGAAGCTAATTATTGCAATCAGGCGGGAAAGAGCCGGCAGATAAGATTTGGCAGTGGTGAACCGCGCATTGAAGCCGTTTCATCGCGGGTCAACCGTCCAAGCAAAGTGACGGCATCGTGTAGCCGACCTACATGCGTTGGTCGAGATCCATAGAAACACGTATGGCGTCGGGAAGATTGCCTGCGTCCGCACAGGCCCGCGCGCCTTAGCAATTTGGTCCGTCGCGTTCAGCTTATTGTGGATCTCGCTAAGAAGGAGTGGTGAAGGTCGATCCGACCTATTTCCGCCCCACCGAGGTCGATCTCCTCGTCGGCGACGCCAGCAAGGCGCGCGAGGTGCTTGGCTGGACGCCGAAGCGAAGCTTTGCAGAGCTCGTCGCGGAGATGATGGCAAGCGATCTGGCAGACGCAAAACGGGACGCGGCCAGTGGCAAACGCACCATTTGAGCTGAAAGGCAAAAGCGTCTACGTCGCCGGCCATCGCGGCATGGTCGGCAGCGCGCTTGCGCGCCGGCTCGAACGGGAGGACGTCAGGCTCGTCACGGTGGACCGGCGTGCGCTCGATCTATGCAACCAGACGGCGGTGTTCGACTGGTTCGCGAAGCGCGACCGCAGGTGATCTTCCTCGCCGCCGCGAAAGTCGGCGGCATCGTTGCCAACAACACGCTGCGGGCCGAGTTCATCTACGACAACATCGCGGCCAACGTGATCCAGGCCGCGCATCGGAACGGCGCCGAGAAGCTGATGTTTATGGGCTCGTCTTGCATCTATCCAAAAATGGCGCCGCAGCCATTGCGAGAAGATTCCGTCCTGACGGGCCCGCTGGAGCCGACCAACGAGCCCTATGCGATCGCCAAGATCGCCGGGATCAAGATGGCCGAGGCCTATCGCAGCCAGTACGGATGCGACTTCATCAGCGTGATGCCGACCAATCTCTACGGCCCCGGCGACAATTATCATCCCGAGCTGAGTTACGTGGTCGCCGCCCTGATCCGCCGCTTCCGCGAGGCAAGGTTTCGGGCGCGAAGAATGTCGTCGTCTGGGGCACAGGGACGGCGCGGCGCGAGTTCCTTTATGTCGACGACATGGCGGATGACTGCGTGCATCTGATGAAGGCCTATTCGGGCGCCGAGTTGGTCAATATCGGTGCCGGCGAGGACATCACCATCGCAGAGTTCGCGCGGGTGGTTGCCGAAATCGTCGGGTACAGCGGCGAGATCAGTTTCGACAGCTCGCGGCCTGACGGCACGCCGCGCAAGCTGCTCGACGTCAGCCGCCTCGCCAGGATTGGCTGGCACGCGAATACCTCTCTTAAGGATGGCGTTCGGTGCGCTCACGCAGCTTACTTGTCATCGGCTGAGAAGCTCCACACCTTAAGAATTGATTGATCGCCCACCGATTCAGAAGCAGGTCCGACTAGGGGTCGACCGATCGGGCACCGCTATTTCGGTACGTGGCCACAGCATCCAGCCGCTTCGTTAGAGGTTCATTCTTCCAAATCGCCAAAACAGGCAGTCGGCTGAGGGCATTCCCAAGGCCGGGCCTAAGTGGACTATTCAGGCAGCGCGCCGTGAGCGGTAGGCGCACAAACTTGTTCAAAATTTTCCCGGCGCCGCCGCAGCTGCAGGCACGATCGCCGAGCGATGACCGTTCGGGATGGTTGCAAGCCCAGGGGTTGCTGTTCATGCCACGCCATGCGCCACGCAATTGTGCTGGTCCCGTCGAGGTTCTTTTCGAGGACTGTACACGTTAGGCCGCCTCTGTGGGCGGCCTTTTTTATTCCAGCGCTGTATCAAGTCGGCCTCCGGGGCTCTTGTTGAGGCTTCTTAGAGATTGCTGCTGTGTCGGTTCTTCCTCGATCTCCTGGAGCGGTAGCGTAGCATCTCCCAGGAAAATTCCGCGGTGTCGAATGCGAGCAGCCACTCTATTGCCGACCGAGGATTGATATTGCGCAGGACGGCGGCTTGAAGGCTATGATAGTGGTCGATTCCGTCTTACGTCTTATCGACGGCACTTCGTTTCACGGCGGGCTCGTCATGCGCCGCAAAAAAGGCGCTGGCGACTGGGAATATCGCCTCTTACTCCCGAAGAAGTAGGAGATTTATATACGTAACGAGATCTGGTAGCTGTACGTTTGCCAGCTCAACCCCGGCAGCCGTCCGGACCGTCTCTCTCCAGCTACGGATGCCACGGCCGCGGTTTTAACCTAACTGGCCCAACCCTTCAGCTCTGCTGAGGTCAAAAATGGAGGCTGCCGTGAAACTTGTTGTAATCGGATGGATCGCATTTGCCATCTGCTGTGGGGTGGTGCTGAAAATCAATATCGAGCAAGTCAAGGAGTACGAAAATTCGATTGCGAAGGATCGGAAGTAGCGTCAGGCCCCGCCCGTGTTCTTGGTGTCAAAAACGCTCGGCGTCCTATCCATCCTGCCAAATCTCCTGGCGGCCCTCGGCCTGGCCGGTTGTCTGCTGCTCCTGACGCGCTTTGCCTCTGCTGGTCGCAAGGTCGCCGTCCTTTCCCTGCTTGCCCTCGCAACATGTGGGTTCACGCCGGTAGGCAGCCTGTTACTACAGCCCCTAGAAGATCGCTTTCCGGCGTGGGTGCCAAGTGCGGATCCGCCGACCGGTATCATCATTCTCGGGGGAACGACCAAGCCAGAAATCTCGGCCGCCCGAGGACTCCCGGTTTCCGACATAGGAATCGATCGACTAATCACAGGCGCAAGGCTCGCCCGCCGTTATCCCACGGCTCGCGTCATCTATTCCGGGGGAAGCCCTGAACTCCGGCCGAACGAGCTGCGAGAGGCAGATTACGCTCTGCAAATCCTCAATGAATTAGGGATTCCGAAGGATCGCGTGCAGATAGAAGCCGACTCGCGCAACACTGTCGAGAACGCGTCTTTTTCTAAGGCGATCGCCACGCCGACTGCCGGTCAGCGCTGGTTGCTCGTTACTTCCGCCTACCATATGCCTCGAGCAGTAGGACTGTTTCGTGCCTCTGGCTTCCCGGTAGAGCCGGTCCCTACTGGCTGGCTCACCGCTGAGCGCAGTTCCTGGCTCGACTTCGGCAACTTCGCCTCGTCGATTCTCCTGGTGCATATCGGGACAAGAGAGTGGGTTGGCCTTGCAGTCTATGGAGCGCTGGGCAAATCGGACTCTCTATTTCCAGGTCCAACCCCGTAGTTCGCACACGATTACTCAACAATAGAATGGAACCGGCCGCCTGCAGCGTTCGACACATCATCATGTGGGAGGTCTCAGACGAATCGTTGATGATCACCGCTGCAAACCTTAGACTCCTAACGCCGCGAGTAATGAGCGAATGGAAGGTCAAAGACAGAGCTCGAGGACTTGACGTCGCGATGAAAACGATCAAGGGAGAGTCGTTAGATAACCCGTCAACGGCGCGGGTATTCTGGATTGAATGGGTAGCTCTGGACATCTTTATTCGGTCGCCTGTTCCAGCTGCTGGTTGAAAATTGGCTCAGCCTGCATCACAACAGCGGCGTTACTAGCCGTTACATAGCGACTGAGCACACCGGCGGCGTCACTCGCACACTGACTTCGAGGGCATGTTCGATGCCGCTTTCACGATCTCGATGCCTCGCTGGATTGGTTCTGCAGCAGCGGACTGTACCTCGTTCTTGATCGGACCTTCGGTTGACCGCGGACGAAGCTAGCCGGGTCCTGCATTCGGCGTCGGCTAACGATCTCCTTGAGCAAGAACAGCCGTCTTAGCTGTGCCGCGTTCATTAACGTCTCGAACAAGGTGAGGATCTCGCGAGCCTACACGTAAACTTCCACGCTAATGGTGTGCTGATCGAAGCCATATGATGCCAGACGTGCTTCAATCTCGACTGCCGCGATGCGGTCCAGCCGCCAATCGAGCGCGTTCTGAATGATGTAGCGTTCGACGTCATTCTAAGTCGGGCACGATGGCGGGCACGTCTATCCGACGAAGCGTCATCTCTCTTGCCTTTTGTTGATGTGTTCCAGCAGCTTGTGCCGCGGAATTCGGTAGCGCTGCATCTCCCAGGAGAGCTCCGCAAGATCAATGGCAAGCAGCCACTCGCTTGCCCATTGGGGGGCTATGTCGCGGAAGATGACGGTCTGGCGCGCGCGATAACGGTCGATGCTTTCTCCGGGCAGAAGTTGCGGAGCGGGACACAAGGCCTGAATTCGGCCGGAATAGCGGATGTGGTTGCGGGAGTGGCGTTGCTGAAGGGGCCATTCATTCCCGTGTGACCTCCGGCCGGCCCTGCGATGTAGTATCGAAAGTGGCCACAGTAGGATTGTCGTGGTCATGAACAGGACTCGCTGCCCATAACTCGCTCGCGAGAGGCAAGGGCGATATCTGCATATCGACCCACCATGCCTTTTCGTTGCCATGGCGATGGAGAGCCTGATGGTGAGAGCGGCATAACGGGACGGTGTATTCGTCGCTGACCCTGCGCCCTAGTGTTCTCGGCTGGGCGAACTTGAGGTGGTGGGCATCGGATGGAGCCTGCTTGCAGACCAGGCAGGGCTGCGCCCGGACAAAGCAAGGTGGGCCTTGCTCCGCTTGCGCGGGGGCTCTTTGGGGAAGGCGAGGTCGGTCCCTGACTGATCCGCCGGCCCGTCCGAGCTTGAGCCCGGGATAGCAGCTTGGGAGAGGGAAAGTTCTTCCGCCGGTTCCTGTCCGGGGGCGCGCTCAGCCTCGGGTGGTGGTAGATCAGCTTCGGTCTCTGGCCGGGCCGTCTCCCCGAGCCTCGCCTGATAGGCCGCCTCAGCGCCCGGGCGTCGGCCCCCAGAAGGGTGTTCTTCAGGGGCCCAAGCCAGGAGGTCGTCGCTGTTCCCCAAGGCTGCCGCCAGCTCCGCCAGCAGCCGCTCCCGTAGCTCAGCCGATTGCTGGGGCTTCAGGATAGCCTGTCGGTTCAAGACGGCTTTGGCGGGCTTTGCTTTCGGCCCGGCAGCCATTTGCGGCTGGGCGGCGCGGGAGGTCCGGCGATTGCATCAGGGCGTCGAGGTCGTCCTCACCGGCAATGCCAACTAGAGCAAATAGGGCGTAGCGGCGGGCATAGGTCAATGAGGCTCCCATCCGATGCGGCGCCTCGACCTCCTTTGCGGCGCAGACGGGCCAATCGGAGGAAATCCATTCACCAGAGGCATGGACCAGCAGGGTCGTGAGATGCACCTGGCCGCTCCCGGGATCGATCCGTGTGGTCTGGACGGTTGCGATCTCCTGCTAGCGTCTTGCGGACGATGTCCAGGCCCGAAGCCAGCGAGGCGTAGCGGAAGGTCCGGTCGCCCTCCCGCGGGAAGGGGGACCGGATTACCGCCGTAAGGCTTTTCCGGGTTGGTAAGCTCGGCCTGTGCCCGGGCGAGGGCGCCCTGCGATGGCCCCGATCCGCTCACTGGACTGATGCATCGGACCCTCCAAAACGAAAGCGTCAAAGCTGATCGCGCCGGACTTGGAGCGCTTGGCCTTGATCCCGTGCCCGCTTGCCTCCTTGGCATCGTCGGGCACGAGCTTCTTCAACTCAGCTTTGGAGAGCTCGTGCTCCCCGTGGGCGTCCTTGGTGCGGAGATAGGTTGCAGCGAACTCGGCCCAGGCATTGGACGAAGACATATCGACGACCTTAACGGCCTCCAGCCTTGGTCGCGGCGTTTCGATGTTGAAGAGCAGAGGCGTCTCGCCGCTCTGAACGCAGCGCCAAACTTCTTCTCGGCGGTGAGGAGCAGATGCTGATAGAGCGGATCGGCGTGGATCTTGATCTCAACCCATTTGCCACCGCCGGTGATGATCGAGAGTACGGGCGAGCGAGCGGCGACCACCCACATATTACGCTGCAGCTGTGCCATATGCTTTTCGGCGACGGCCTCCTCCGTGAACGCCCAAGGCAGCATGAACTTGGTCTCGAACACCGCTCCGGTCTGCTCGACCATGCCATCGAGTGTTGCCGCCATCCATTTGTGCACCGGGTGCCGAACGCGCTTTTGGATGTCTGAGATCGTTTGTCCTGTTGAGCGCTGGTACCAGGCTCGATTGAGGACCTCTGTTATCGTGCCGAGTTGGACGATGAAATTTATCCGAGATCTTCTGGTGGCGACCTCTCCACGTTTCTCTTGACCAAAGGCGGGTGAGCTTGTCCTGGTCGTCACTCATGATGACACGCGCATCCGAGCCGCCGATAAAGTGGCGGCGGTCATTGGGGCTGAACCTGATGATGTGATTGGGCGCATCAGCGCCATTTGTTTGAGCCGTGTCACCGGTATCTCCTACGCAAAAATAAGCGGCTTCAATTGCCGCACTGCTTGGCCCCGCTTCCGCAAGGCGAGATACCGGCACTACGATCGAATGTGGCGCCCGGTCGAATCAGTAACGCTCCAATCGCGGATGAAGGCCAGTCCTTTCTGCAGCAACAATCTTGCTCGTTTTTGCGGCAGGAATGGCTCTTGTTCTCACGCTCTTAGGGCAAGGACTAGACGAGGCCGGCCGGTATGAAACCGACAAAACAAAGCCAATTCGCGCATGAACAGCGAAGACCTAGATGCAAAAGGCGCGCTCGCGGAGAACGACGTTGTCCCGTCGCATGACATGTTGAAATGAAGCCGTGATTGTCGGAAGATCGGCGGGTATCCCCTCCGATTTGGGTCACTGAGATTTGAAGCGTCCGGCAGTATTTTTCGATCGCGATGGCGTTCTCAACGAGGACGACGGCTATGCTTTCGATCCCGGCAAGATTCGGTGGGTAAAAGGAGCCCCCGAGGCTGTCAAAGCAGTCAATGAAGCCGGGTATCTTGCGTTTGTCGTGACCAACCAATCAGGAATTGCGAGGGGGTTTTACGAGGAGCGGCATGTCCGCAATCTGCACGAATGGATGTCGCGTGAACTTGTTATGGTTGGTGCCCGTATTGATGCGTTCGAATTTTGCCCACATCACCCCGACGGCCTGATCGAGCGTTACCGTATCCTCTGCAGCTGCCGTAAGCCGCAGCCGGGGATGATTAGAGCCCTCCTTGAGCGGTACTCGGTGGATATCGATGCTAGTTTCATGATCGGCGACAAGCAGAGCGACCTTGCAGCGGCGCAAGCGGCCGGCATCGCAGCCTATCTGTTTGATGGATCAAACCTCCATACTTTCATTGCTCCGCTGTTGACCGATCGGTCGTATCCTCCGGATCAGCCACCGTCGCATCGTGGAGGAGCCGGAACCGAGGATTGAGGCGTGGTCTTCGCGACAAACGGATTGCTCCATTGCTAAGTAGAGAAATCAAGGAGGCAAGTTGGCGTCAAAGCGACAAATCGAAGCCAATCGCGCAAACGCAGCGAGGAGTACCGGGCCGCAAACAAAGGCCGGCAAAGCAGCATCGAGCCGCAACGCGTTATCGACATGGCTTATCTCGTTGAGACGAACCCGCCGGTTCTGGCTTCGATGCAGTCCTTGCAAAAGACCCGAAAGATACGGACATGGATGTCGCAGTTCAAGATCCGGCTCAAGGTAGGAGTGGCCAGGATCGCCTGCGACTCTTAAGTTAATTCTGATCTCGGCGGTGACCGAGGGCGCGGAACCAAAGCAAATGAGATATTTGTCGAGCTTGGAACGGTATGAGAAAGCTGCTCTCTCGCGGCAAAGGCGGGGGCCCAAACATTGAAGCGGAATGCCGGATGAGAACCACGAACTGAGTAGGACATTGGCAGTGTAGGGTCTCAGGCCGGGGAGCGTCGAGTGGACGGGCTGCTAGTGTTCTAAAGTCTTGGAGACTGCATGAACTAGTTTCCCACTGCTGGCTGTCGCGATCACCATCGGCCTGTTTGTGCTCTACGCGATGGTGCGGCTGAAGTTGCGTCGACCCCGCCGCGCCGATGAGGTTTCCTCACTGGCCGGGCTCGAGTCTGAGATAGCGATCGGCCGTAGAAGCGTCCATCGTCATACGCAGGTCGCATCGAGAAATCGAAACTGAGCTTGCGCCGTCGGGCAAAGCAACAGATAGGGCCTCCTTGGAAGTAGCCGTTTTCGGTCGAGGAAGAGATGAAACGAGCTCTTGTCATCGTGATGATGCTAATCTTGCCGACCTCGCTGAACGCCGGATCAACGATCGTGGGCGCCGGCTCCCAATCTTGTACCGCTTGGCTGAATAGGAAGAAGAACTTAGTCGTAAAGGCAGCCTTTGAATCTTGGGTCGTGGGCTTCGTCAGCGGACTAAACGTGAGTGCCGAGAGGGATATTGTCGGCGGCGGCGATTTCTCCGCGATCGTTGCTTGGATGGACCGGCGCTGCAAGTCTAATTCTTCAGATCAAATTGGAGTTGCAGCTCTGGACCTAGCGATGGAATTGGCTGCTAGCGCGGCGAAGCGCTGATCTGCTAGCAACGCAAGTTGACGCTAAGGCCGCTAACGTCCTGAGCCCGCCGTGAATCACGGAGACACATGTGCGGATCAAGTTACGGGAGACAGACCTCAAGTCAGCGCAAAGCTTTGGTAGCATTGAGTTCAAAGACGAAGGCGGCGGACACGTCGGCCAATACTTTTTCGGACAAGGGCACGTTCAAGACCCACGCTGAGTGTCAAGCTTTTATCGATGGCGTGACCGCTGTCATTGATGACGACCACAGGTCCCGCAGTGAGGCAACTAGTTGACATGAGTTGAGCGATCGGAATCTTGCCGTCAGCTCTTGGGGCCCAATCGGACGTCCGCTGATTAACTAACGACCCTACGGTATGCCTGCGGCCAAGATCCATGTTTGCCGCACTTATGAAGAGACGATCAGCTCTACCGCTCGTCCGCGATCACCTTGCCGTCGTTCGGCAGCGCGCCGGGCCTCACCAGTTCAACCTCGCCTCCGAGTTTCGTCACGGCGCGCAAGGTGCCTGCAATCTCGTCGCGCAACGCATCGTTCGCGGCCGCCGTCTCCGCTTTCAGCGTCATTGCATCGGCCTCGCCTTGGCGCGTGACGACGAGGCGTAATCTTCCGAGCGCGGAATGGCGCTTGCCGATCTCGGCGACCTGCTCGGGGCGGACGAACATGCCCTTGACCTTGGTGGTCTGGTCGGCGCGGCCCATCCAGCCTTTGATGCGCATATTGGTGCGCCCGCAGGGGCTGGTCCCCGGCAGTGCCGCGGTGAGGTCGCCGAGAGCGAGCCGGATCCAGGGATGGTGCGGGTCGAGTGAGGTCACGACGATCTCGCCGACGTCACCGGGCGCCACGGCATCGCCGGTGCCGGGCTTGACGATCTCCATGATGAGATCCTCGTTCACGACCATACCGTCGCGCGCGCTGGTCTCGAAGGCGATAATGCCGAGATCGGCGGTGCCGAAGGCCTGGTAGACGTCGATGCCGCGCGCCCTGATCTCGGCCTGGAGCGAGGGCGGGAAGGCTGCGCCCGAGACCAGCGCGCGCTTGATCGAGGAGACGTCGCGGCCCGAGCTTGCGGCAGCATCAAGCAAGATCTTCAGGAAGTCCGGCGTGCCGCTGTAGCCGACGGGACGGTAGGCCTCGATCAGCTCGAATTGCTGCTCGGTATTCCCTGGACCAGCCGGGATCACGGCGCAACCGAGCGCGCGGGCCGACGCATCGAAGATGAAGCCGCCGGGGGTGAGATGGTAGCTGAAGGTGTTGAGCACGATGTCATCGGGCCGGAACCCGGCCGCGAACAGCGCCCGTGCGCCGCGCCAGGGGTCAGCCTGCCGCCCCTCCGGCTCGAAAATCGGCCCGGGGGAGGTGAAGAGGCGGGCGAACGAGCCGGGCGCCGCCGCGACGAACCCTCCAAAAGGCGTGGAGGCCTTGTGCAGGGCCGGTAGTTCCGACTTGCGCAGCACCGGCAGGCCCGCCAGGGCCGCCCTGGAGGTCACGGCGGCCGGATCGACGCCTTTCAACCGATCGGCATAGGCGGGCGCGGTCATCGCAGAGCGCAGCACGCCTGGCAGGCGGGAGAACAGATCGGCCTCGCGCGCGGCTTGTTCGCGCGTCTCGAGGGCGTCGTAATGGGCGGTCATGGCTCATCTTTCCGGGTTGGCATCCGTTGCGCGCCGCCGCCGGCATGGGTATCAGACGGCCATGGGCGAGGTTTGAAGAGGACGCGATGGCGGACGAGGGAATCAGTGCGGCGGACGAGGCGGCGGACGTCGTCGCGCGCCTGAAGCGCCGCATGATCGACGAGGCGCTGCCGCTGTGGTCGACGGTCGGCTGGGACCATGGCGCGGGTGGTTTCATCGATCGGCTGCACCGCGACGGCACGGCGGACAGCGCCGCGCCGCGCCGGGTGTTCGTGCAGGCCCGCCAGATCTGGTGCTACGCCAAGGCTGCGCAGATGGGCTGGTACCCTGAGGGGCGCGCCATCGCACTGAAGGGGCTCGAGCATCTGCTCGCCAAAGCAAAGGCGCCCGACGGCCGGCCCGGCTACGTGCACCGGCTGACGCCGGAGGGCGCGGTGCTGGACGGCCGGCGCGACGCCTACGACCACGCCTTCATCCTGTTTGCGCTCGCGGCCGTCTATGCGCTCGACCAGGACGCGCAAATTCGCGCCGAGATCGACGCGCTGCTCGCCTTCCTCGACGGCCATCTGCGCTCGCCGCACGGCGGCGTCCACGAAGGCCTTCCGGTCTCGCTGCCGCGCCGGCAGAACCCGCACATGCATCTGTTCGAGGCGATGATCGCGTGCTTCGACGCGACCCACGATTTGTCGTTCCAGAACCGTGCCGGCGAGTTCTTCGCGCTGTTCCTCGCCAATCTCTACGACAAGCGGACGCGCGCGATCGGCGAATATTTCGAAGAGGACTGGTCGAAGATCGCGCCAGTCAGCGTCGAGCCCGGCCACCAGGCGGAATGGGTCTGGTTGCTGAAGGGGTTCGAACGCATCACGGGCTGCCCGACCGGACAGCGGCGCGCCGAGCTGCTGGAAACCGCGCTGCGCTATCGCGACGAGGCCACCGGCTGCCTGATCGACGAGGGTGACGACGCCGGCAACATTCGCCGCACTACGCGCCGGCTGTGGCCACAGACCGAGATTGCGAAGGCGTGGATCGCGCAGGCCGAATCCGGCGAGGCGGGCGCGGCGGAGGAGGCGCGCATGGCGCTGGCGCGGCTCGAAAGCCATTATCTCAGCCATCCCGTGCGGGGCGGCTGGTATGACCAGTTCGAGCGCGACGGCAAATCGCTGATCGACACCATTCCTGCGTCGTCGTTCTATCATGTTCTCTGCGCAGTCACGGAAGCGGAACAGGTATTGGAAGGTTAGAGCCAGCGCTTGCGCCGCTTGAAGCTCTTGAGGTTCTTGAAGCTCTTGCGCTGGTCGCCAGCGCCGCCGAGATAGAATTCCTTGACGTCCTCGTTGTCGCGCAATTCGTCCGCGGTGCCGTCGAGCACGACCTTGCCCTGCTCCATGATGTAGCCGTGGCTTGCCACCGACAGCGCAGCGCGGGCGTTCTGCTCGACCAGGAGAATGGTGACGCCGAGGTCACGATTGATCTTGTGGATGATCGAGAACACCTCTTTCACCAGCAGCGGCGACAGACCCATCGAGGGTTCGTCCATCAGGATCATCTTCGGGCGCGCCATCAGCGCGCGGCCGATCGCGAGCATCTGCTGCTCGCCGCCGGAAAGATAACCAGCCAGTCCGGTGCGCTCCTTCAGGCGCGGGAAATAGTTGAAGACCATGTCGAGATCGGCGCCAACCTCGCGGTCCCTGCGGGTGAAGGCGCCGAGCTTGAGATTTTCCAGCGAGGTCATGTCGGCGACGATGCGCCTGCCCTCCATCACCTGGAAGATGCCGCGGCGAACGATCTTATCGGGATCGATGCCGTTGATGCGCTCGCCCTCCAACAGGATCTCGCCACGCGTGACTTCGCCGTCCTCGGTCTTGAGCAGCCCGGAGATCGCCTTCAGCGTCGTCGACTTGCCGGCGCCGTTGGCGCCGAGCAGCGCCACGATCGCGCCCTTGGGCACGTCGAGGCTGAGACCGCGCAGCACCAGGATGACATCGTCATAGACGACCTCGATGTTGCGCACGGCGAGGAGAGGCGGCGCGGGTACAGCGCCTGGGGAGGGACGAGCAGCTGCTTCATGAATTTCGGTCATGTCTCATACTCCGCTGTCGTCGCCCGGCTTGACCGGGCGACCCTGTATTCCAGAGACGCCTGACACTTACGGAGAGGCCGCGGCGTACTGGATCCCCCGCTCCAGTGCGCGCTGCGCACAAGGCGGGGGATGACATTTGTGTGTGAGGTAAGCGCTAAGCTCACCAGCCCAGCAATTCCGGCTTGCGCGGCAGCTCGACCGTCTTGACCTTCTCGAGTTTGATCGCGCCCTTGGCCATGAGGTCGTTGAGGTCGCCGTCGGTCGCGCCCGCAATCTTGGTGCGGTAGAGGTCGACCTTCAGCGTGCCGCGGTGGTCCTTGTCGGTCCAGGTCGAGGGATTGCAGACGCCTTCCATGCCGGCCGGCACCCAGTCCTTCTTCTGGTAGAAGCCCTTGGCGACGTTCTCGCCGGTGGCGCCGCCGTTCTTGGCGGCCCAATCGATCGCCTCCTTCATGTAGAGCGCCGAGCACACCGCCGCGATGTAGTGCACGGGCCGATAGACCTTGCCGGTCGGGTCGGACATCTTCGAGATCTCCATGACCGTCTTCATGCCGGGCGCATCGCCGCCCCAGCTCACAGCGGTGCGCAGCGGAAAGATCACGCCGTCGGCGGCATCGCCGGCGGTCTTGGCGGCGTTCTCGTCCATGCCCCAGACATTGCCCATGAACTGGATGTCGACTCCGGCGGTCTTGCAGGCCTTCATCACCGAGATGTTGGAGGCGGCGGTGTTGCCGAGATAGGCGTAGTTGGCGCCCGAGGATTTCAGACTCAGGCACTGCGCGCTGTAGTCACCCGGCGCGAGCGCGAACACCAGCGGCGGTAGCACCTCGAAACCGAGTTCCTGCGCCATGGCTTCGCCGGCGGCCTTCGGTGCATTCGGATAGGGGTGGTTGGCGCCCATGTGGACGAATTTCGGTTTGCCGGACTTGCCCTTGGCCTTCCAGTCCTCGGCGGCCCACATCAGCATGGCGCGGAGCGAGTCCGAATAGCTCGGGCCGTAGAAGAAGTTGTACGGCGCGGGCTTGGCCTTGCCGCTGATACCTTCGGGGTCGGTGAGCGCGGCGGCATATGAGCCGGACATGTCGGGGATCTTGTCCTGGGCGAGGAAGCCGGTCAGCGCCTCGGTGTCTGCCGTGCCCCAGCCCATGATGGCCGCGACCTTGGAGTCGGGCGCCGACCACTTCTTGTAGAGCGCGATCGCGCGCGGCACCTGGTAGCCGTAATCGTTGGTGTCGACATTGAGCTGCTTGCCGCCGACGCCGCCGTTCTTGTTGACCCAGGCGAAGGTGTCGGCGACGGCCTGGCCATAGGGTGTGCCGACGTCGGAGGTGCCGCCGGAATAATCGGCGAGGTGCCCGATTGCGATCTGCGCCTGCGCGCTTGCCGAGAATGCGGCGATCGCCAGCGCCAGCGACGCGGTGCTCAAAAGGGATTTTGTCTTCATGGGTTGCCTCCTCCTGTTTATTTGTTGGTTAGCGAGTGCCCGCGCTCAATGCGAGAACGGGTAGAGTTTCCAGTACGCCTTGATCTGTCGCCAGCGATGGGCGAGCCCGTCCGGCTCGAACATCAGGAACGCGATGATGATCACCCCGATTGCGATCTCGCGCAGGAAGGTGATGTTGTTGTTGAGCGACAGCGCCTTGTCGATCGCGCCGCCCTTCAGCGCGACGCTGAGGAACTCCATCGTCTCGGGCAGCAGCACCACGAACGCGGTGCCCATCAGCGTGCCCATGATAGAACCGGTGCCGCCGATGATGATCATGGCGAGGAACAGGATCGAACGTTCGATGCCGAAACCCTCTTGCGATACCACGAGCTGGTAGTGCGCATAGAGCGCGCCGGCGATGCCGGCGAAGAACGCGGCAAGGCCGAACGACAGCGTGCGATACTTTGTGAGATTGATGCCCATGATCTCCGCGGAGAGATAATGGTCGCGGATTGCCACCAGCGCACGGCCATCGCGGGTACGCATCAGGTTGGTGACGAGGATGTAGCTCGCCAGCACATAGGCCAGCACAACGTAGAAATACTGCCTGTCGCCGCGCAGCGTGTATCCGAAGATCGAGAACGGACTTGCGCTCGCCGGCACCGAGCCGCCGGTGAACCACTCGGCGCGGGAGAAGAAGTCGAGCAGGATGTATTGCGCGGCCAGTGTCGCGATCACTAGGTAGAGCCCCTTCAGGCGCGCCGCCGGGATGCCGAAGATCAGCCCGATCAGCGCCGTGATGATGCCGGCAAGCGGGATCGCGAAGAAGACCGGGATCGGCGTGTTGTTGGAGATGTAGGCCGAGGTGAAAGCGCCGAGCAGGAAGAAGGCGGCATGGCCGATCGAGATCTGGCCGGTGAAGCCGACCAGGATGTTCAGCCCCAGCGCCGCGATCGAGAAGATGCCGATCTGGATCAGGATACTGAGCCAGTAACCGCTGAAGAACTGGGGCGCGAAGCACAGCAGCAGCACGCCGACGATCGCAAAATTGCGGCTGGTCGTGGTCGGAAAGATCGTGGTGTCGGCCGCATAGGAGGTGCGGAAGTCACCAGCAGGGATGAGGACAGGGCCGGCCATGGATCAGATCCGCTCGATGTCGTGGGTGCCGAACAGGCCGTAGGGCTTGATCATCAGCACGATGATGAGGACGTAGAACGGCGCGATCTCGTAGAGATTGCCCCAGTGAAGGTATTCGCTGTCGACATATTGCGCGATGTTCTCGAGCAGGCCGATGATGATGCCGCCGAGCACGGCGCCGCCGACGGAATCGAGTCCGCCGAGGATCGCCGCCGGAAACACCTTAATGCCGTAGCCGGCCAACCCGGACGAGACGCCGTTCACCACGGCAACGACGACGCCCGCGACCGCGGAAACCGTCGCTGAGATCGCCCACGCCATCGCGAACACGCTTTTCACAGAGATGCCGAGCGACTGTGCCACCTGCTGGTTGAACGCGGTGGCGCGCATCGCAAGTCCGTACTTCGAGGCGCGGAAGAACCAGGCCATGCCGATCATCATCGCGACCGAGACGACGAGGCTCATGACATAGACGGTTTGGATCTGGAGCCCGAGCAGGCTGACGGACTGGCTCTCGAACACACGCGGGAACGGCTGTGGATTGACACCGAACATCCATTTCAGCGTCGCCTGCAGCACGGTGGAGAGGCCGATCGTCACCATGATGACCGAGATGATGGGTTCGCCGATCATCGGTCGCAGGATCAGGACCTGCACCGCGATGCCGAACACGAACATGAACACCAGCGTCATCGGCATGCCGATCCAGAACGGCACCTGGTATTTCGCGAGCAAGGTCCAGCACACCCAGGCGCCGACAAGCAAGAGCTCGCCCTGCGCGAAATTGACGACCTGGCTAGCCTTGTAGATCAGCACAAAGGACATCGCGACCACGCCATAGAGCGTGCCGACCACGAGGCCGTTGACCAGGAGCTGGATGAGGAAGGCGGTGTTCATGAAGTGGTGCTCGCTGACAAATCCGGCGCGCTCTTCCCCTCTCCCCTTGTGGGAGAGGGTGGCTTGGCGAAGCGAAGACGGGTGAGGGGTTGTCTCAGCAGTAAGGGCGGGGAGAGAGGACCCCTCACCCGAGTGGGGTCTTGGCTAATAGCGGAGATGCCCTCTCCCGCAAGGGGAGAGGGCGCATCGACCCGCATCGCGCTCTCGGTTCGAAGTAGGCTCACTCCGCGGCCTCCGCCATGTGCCCGGGTCCGCCCAGGTCCACGACCCTCAGCGTTGTACGTACGCGCTGCGTGCTGCCGTCCTGGAAGCGGATCACGGTGTCCACGGGGATGTCGGCCTGGCCGCGGTAGATCGCGTCGATGATGCCTTCGTACTTTTCGTTGATGACGCTGCGGCGCACTTTCCGCGTGCGGGTGAGTTCGCCGTCGTCGGCGTCGAGCTCCTTGTAGAGCAGCAGGAAACGGGAGATGCGCTGTGCCGGCGGCAGAGTCGCGTTGACGGTCTCGACTTCCTTCTTGAGTAGCGCATAAACCTCGGGCCGCGAGGCCAGGTCGCTGTAGGTCGTAAACGAGAGCCGGTTCTTCTCCGCCCATTTCGAGATGATGGAGTAGCGGATGCAGATCATTGCGGCGAGCGCGTCGCGGCCCGAGCCCAGCACCACGGCTTCGGCGATATAGGGGGAGAACTTCAGCTTGTTCTCGATGAATTGCGGCGAGAAGCGCTCGCCGCGCGAGGTTTCGGCGAGATCCTTGATGCGGTCGATGACCACGAGCTGACGGTTCGCGTTGAAATAGCCGGCGTCACCGGACAGCATCCAGCCGTCCTTGATGTCGGCTACGCTCGCCTCCGGGTTCTTGTAGTAGCCGAGGAACATGTTGGGATGCCGCACCACGATCTCGCCGACGCCGTGGACGTCGGCATTGTCGATGCGGATCTCGACGCTGTCGGCCATCGGCACGCCCGTCGTGTCGGGGTCGACCTTGCCAGCAGGATGCAGCGTGTAAGCCCCCAGCAGCTCGGTCTGGCCGTAGAGCGTGCGCAGCGGCACGCCCATGGCCTGGAAGAACTTGAAGGTCTCGGGCCCGAGTGCCGCGCCGCCGGTTGCGGCTGAACGCAGGCGGGTGAAGCCGAGACGGTCGCGCAATGCACGGAACAGGATCGCGTCGGCAAAGCCGGAACGCTCGCCCTGTTCGAGCGCGGCAAGCCCGCTCTTCATGCCGATGTCGAACAGGCGCTGCTTGAACGGGGTTGCGTCCATCACCCTGGCGCGGACATCGGCGGCGATCGATTCCCAAACGCGCGGTGCAAACAGGATAAACGTCGGCGCGATCTCGCGCAGATCGTTCATCATGGTCTCGGGCTCCTCGACGAAGTTGATCTTCATTCGGCACAAGAGGCCTTTGCCGAGTACATAGACCTGTTCCATGATCCAAGGCAGCGGCAGCACCGACACGTATTCGTCGTCCGGCCCTTTCGGGTCGAAAGCGAGATACGTGGCGCAATGGCCGAGCACGCGGCCGGCGGCGAGCATCGCGAGCTTTGGATGCGACGTGGTACCTGATGTCGTGCAGAGGATCGCGACGTCCTCGCCCTTGGTCGCGTCCACCAGCCGATCGTAAAGATCCGGTTCGCGCGTAGCCCGCGCCCGGCCGAGTTCGGCAAACGTCTCCGCCGACATCAAGCGCGGATCATCGTATTTCCGCATGCCGCGCGGATCGGAATAGATGATGTGCTTCAGCTTTGGGACGCGGTCGGCGAGGGTGAGCAGCTTGTCGACCTGCTCCTCGTCCTCGGCGAAAACGAGCTGCGCCTCGCCATAATTGAGGAGATACGAAGCTTCTTCGTCGAGCACGTCGCGGTAGAGCCCGAGGCTCAAGCCTCCAACCGCATGAGTGGCGATTTCCGCCGCGACCCAGTCCGGCCGGTTGTCGCCGATGACATCCTGGCGTCCAAGGCCCAGTTCGACGAGGCCGAGCGCGAAGTCGCGCACCCGCGTCTGGTAGTCGTTCCAGGTGAACGGGCGCCATAGCCCAAGATCCTTCTCGCGCAGCGCAATTTCGTTGCCGTACTCCTTCGCATTGAGCCGGAGCATCTTCGGATAGGTGTCGGCCTGCGCAACGCGGCCTGCGTAATCCATCATGCCGCGCTCTCCTGCGCCGGCGGCGCATCGTCAGGATCGACCAGCACCTCATCCTCTTCGCCGAGATAGGCGCGCCTGACGTGGGGATCAGCGAGCACGGCGGCCGGATCGCCCTCGGCGATCTTGCGGCCGAAATCCAGCACCATGACGCGGTGGGAGATGTCCATCACCACGCCCATGTCGTGCTCGATCATCACCACGGTCATGCCGAACTCCTCGTTGAGATCGACGATGTACCGGGCCATGTCCTCCTTCTCCTCGAAGTTCATGCCGGCCATCGGCTCGTCGAGGAGAATGAGGCGCGGCTCCAGCGCCATGGCGCGGGCGAGCTCGACGCGCTTGCGCAAGCCGTAGGAGAGAGTGCCGGCCGGCGCCTTTCGCACCGACTGGAGATCGAGGAAATCGATGATTTCTTCCACCTTGCGGCGGTGCTCGAGCTCTTCCTTGCGCGCGCCGGTGAGCCAGTACAGCGAGCCCGTGAGAAAATTGTTCTTCAGGAGGTGATGGCGTCCGACCATGATGTTGTCGAGCACGCTCATGTGGTGGAACAGCGCCAGGTTCTGGAAGGTGCGGCCGATGCCGAGCGACGCGCGCGCGTTGGGCGTCAGGCCGGTGATGTCGCGGCCCTGGTAGAACAGCTGGCCTTCGGTCGGCTTGTAGCGGCCGGAAATACAGTTCACGATCGAGGTCTTGCCGGCGCCGTTGGGGCCGATGATCGAGAACAGCTCGCCTTCCCTGATGGCGAAGCCGACATCGGTCAGCGCACGAACGCCGCCGAATCGCAAGGACACGCCGCGCACTTCAAGACTGGTAGCCACCAAACAGATCCCTCCCGGTGATGGCGCTTTCAGTGGCGCTCTTCGTCCGTTCTATCGGGCAATCCTAGTACGACCGTGCCGGTGAGGCCATGCAGCAGATGGTCTCGACCGGAGCCGCGCCGCTCTCGTTCCCGTTTGGGATCAAAAGCCGCATCGCCCGAGGTGGTCCTCAATAGGGGAAAGCGTTATTTTAAAATGTCTCCCGCCTGACAATTCTGCGACAAAGTTTTTGGATGGGGGGATCATCCATCTTTCGTTGGATGGTGTTCGAAACGGTCATGCTGCGTTGCAGCAGAACAGGAGTGACGAACGGTGCGGCTGGCTTCGGGATCATGATTTCAGAGGATCAACTGAAGCGCGTCGCTGCCTGGTCGCGCGAGCTCACGCAAGCGGAGATCGAGGTCGCTCGTACGGGGATCACGGAGCGGTCCTACGGCACTGGCGAGACCGTCTTCATGCGCGGCGATACGTTCGACTATTGGGCCGGCATGGTGTTCGGCCTTGCCCGGATGGGTGGGGTCTCGCGCGACGGCAAGGAGACGAGTCTTGCCGGGCTGACGGCAGGGGCCTGGTTCGGCGAGGGCAGCGTGCTCAAGAACGAGCCGCGCCGCTATGACGTGGTCGCGCTGCGCAACAGCCGCGTCGCGCTGATGGAACGCAGCGCCTTCATGTGGCTGTTCGAGAACAGCGTCGGCTTCAACCGCTTCCTGGTACGCCAGCTCAACGAGCGGCTCGGCCAGTTCATCGGCATGCTCGAGGTCAACCGCACGTTGGATGCCACTGCGCGGCTTGCCCGCAGCATTGCTTCGCTGTTCAATCCGATCCTCTATCCGGAATCCACCGCGCATCTGGAGATCACCCAGGAAGAGATCGGCGCGCTTTCCGGCATGTCCCGCCAGAATGCCAACCGCGCGCTGAACCGGCTGGAGAAAGAGGGCTTGCTCCGGTTGGAGTATGGTGGCGTGACTATTCTCGATATCGAACGGCTAAGGGGGTACGGGGAGGAGTGAAGCAGCGTTCGCGGCCGCAACTGCGAGCGCCGCAACCCACCGCTTGCTCTTCCGGCACGACGAGCCCATCCTTGCCGAGATCCTGGGCCATCTGACCGGGTCCAGCAGGCTGCGCCATCGCGGCGCCCGCGGGGTCTCGACCATGAACTGCTCCTGTTGCGGTTCCGAGGTTCAGAGCGGCTTTGTCTTCTGCCCGAAATGCGGCACGAAGCAGCCGAACGCCTGCCCCGGTTGCGGCTATGCGTGCGCACCGGATTTCGCGTACTGCCCGAAATGCGGCGCCCTCGTCAGTGAAGCCTCCAAGTCAGGCGGGCTGGCATCAATGCGGGCCAGCCGCGTGACAGTCCCGACCAGTGCGTCCTCGCCACCGCTGGCGCCGACGGCCGAAGCCCAATACGGGTTTCGATCGCAGCCGGACAAGATCGACAGCGAAGCCAACCGCCGCACCATTACCGTGCTGTTTGCCGACCTTAGCGGCTTCACCACGATGAGCGAGCGACTCGATCCTGAAGTCATGCAGGCGCTTCAGAACGAATTGTTCGAGGAGCTAACGGCGGCGGTGCAAAGCTTTGGCGGCTTCGTGGACAAATTCATCGGCGACGCGCTGCTTGCGCTATTCGGAGCGCCGGCCGCGCACGAAGACGACCCCGAGCGGGCCGTCCGCGCCGCGCTCGACATGATCGGCCGAACGGCGCAACTCAGCGAACGTGCAAAGGCGTATGCCGGGTCACCGCTCCTGCTTCATGTCGGCATCAACACCGGGCACGTGGTTGCTGGCGGACTGGGTGTTGGAGTTGCCAAATCCTACTCGGTCACGGGCGATACGGTGAATACGGCTCAACGATTGCAGTCGATGGCTTCCACGGGCGAGGTGCTGGTCGGGCCGCTGACCTACCGTCTTACGCGGCATGCATTCTCATATGAATCGCTTGGCGAGGTCTCGCTGAAGGGCAAGATGGGCAGCGTCCTGGTCCATCGCTTGAACGGACCGCTCGACACGCCCCGTGCGGCACGCGGCCTCGATACGCTGGGCCTGAGTGCGCCGGTGATTGGGCGCGACGCCGAGCTCGCCCGTCTGGTCGACAATCTTGATCTCGCGTGTGGCGGCGCGGCGCAGCTGGTGCGGCTGGTCGGTGAAGCCGGCATCGGCAAAACGCGTCTGGTGGACGAATTCGTTGCCCACGCCCGCGATGAGGACCGTTTCGCCGGCGTGGCGATCCGGCGCGCTGTCTGCTCGCCGCTGGGCGAACAGTCCTATGGCACCCTTGCCGCTGTGCTGCGCAGCGCCTACGGCATCGCGCAGAAGACGACCGTGGCGGAGGCCCAGGCCAAGCTGGCGACGGCACTGTCGGAGCTCGGCCTTGGGGTCGAAGAGGCCGATCGCCTGATGCCCCTTTATTTCCACGTTCTCGGCCTCGGCGATCCGGACGCCGCGCTGCAGCACGTCGAGCCCGAGCAGCTTCGGCGGCAGATATTCTTTGCGATTCGTACCGTGTTCGAACGGCGCCTGGTCCTGTCGCCGCTCCTGATCATTGTCGAGGATCTGCACTGGGCCGATGCCGTATCGCTTGAAGCGCTGCGGTTCCTGATGGACCGGCTGGAGCGTACGCGGCTGATGCTGTTGTTTACGCATCGGCCTATGCTGGAACTGGATCAGTTCGGCTCGGGGCGGATCAGCCATACAACCCTTCGATTGCTTCCGCTTGGTGATGCAGACGGACAAAAGCTGCTCGCGGCCTACTTCAGCCACGGTTGGAGTGAACCGCCGGGAAGTCTGTTCAGTCGAATCCTGGAGCGCGCGGGCGGCAATCCACTCTTCTTTGAGGAAATCATCCGCGGTCTCATCGAAGCTGGCGCCTTGGAGCGTGACGGCTCACAGTGGCGGATCAAGTCAGATGAAGCCGCCGCCGATATACCGGCAAGCATTCAGGCCCTGTTACTGGCGCGCCTGGACCGGCTGCCGCATGAGGTGCGCCGCTTGGCCCAGGAGGCCGCGGTGATCGGCCCACGTTTCGATGCGGCTCTTCTCGGTGCGATGGCATCGCAGCGGACGAAGGTGGAAGCGGGGCTCGAACTTCTGTGCGATGCCGAGATTGTCGAGGAGGTCGCGGGCGCGAACTCGATCTCGCTGCGATCTTATCGCTTTACGCAAACCATGCTTCAGGACGTGATCTATCAAAACCTGCTCTTGCAGCGTCGGATCGAGCTCCATGGACGGATTGGTGCCGCGCTGGAGCGGCTCTATGGCAATGAGCCCGAGCGCCTCGAGGACCTCATACTGCTCGGACATCATTTCAGTCTGAGCGCGAGCAAGCCGAAAGGTGCGCGCTATCTGCGCGCGGCCGGCGATCGCGCCCGCGCGACCTACGCCAATGACGATGCCATCCGCTTCTACCAACAGGCTCTCGCCGTGTTGTTGGCCGGCGGGGAATGGGAGCCCGAACGCCTGATCCTCTGCGAGCGGATCGCGGAGCTGTGTGCCGCGGCCGGCCGGAGGATCACGGCTGAGGAGCACTACCAGAGTGCGCTGGAAGGTCATCGCAATGCGGAGGACCGCATCGGCGAAGCGCGAATTCTCCGCAAGCTTGGCCGATTGTTGTGGGACGCCGGCAAGCGGATCAAGGCAGAGGCGCATTATGCCGAGGCGGCCGAACGGCTAGGAGGGACCGACGCGCCCATCGAGTGGGCGCACCTCCTGCAAGAGCGCGGCCGTCTTTCGTTTCGCACGGGCGATCACGTGGCCGCCGCGAGATGGGCGGACGAGGCGCTTGGCTACGCCCGAAGCGTACCGGCGGACGCCGACAGGCAAGTCGGATTCGAGGCGGCGCGCGCCATTGCAGAGTCGCTCAACACCAAGGGGGTGGCACTGGCGCGGCTTGGCCGACACCAGGAGGCGGTGCGTGAGGTGGAGCAAAGTGTCGCAGCAGCCGAGGCCGCCGGGCTCCTCAACGTGGCCTGCCGCGGCTACACCAATCTCGGTGTGCTCTACACGATTGTCGACCCGGCGAAAGCCGTGGAGGTTTGCCGGCGCGGACTCGATGTCGCGTGTCGGATCGGCGATCTCGGGTTCCAGGCGCGCCTTCTTGCCAATTTTGCTGTTGCCTGTTGCACCTTCACGGACAAATGTACTGAGGAGGGGGTGCCGGCCGCCGAAAAGGCGATCGAAATCGACCGCGCGCTTGATCAGCGCGAGCATCTCTCCGTGCCGTTGATCGTGCTCGGGCAAATCCATCAATGCCATTTCCGGCCCGATCTGGCTGCTCGTTGCTACAATGAGGCAATCGAGGTGGCGAGCGAAACCGGCGAGCCGCAGCAGCTGTTTCCATGCTATGATGGTCTTGCGACGCTGAACCTTGATCGAGGCGACATGCCCGAGGCCGAGCGATATTTCGCGCTGGCACAGGACGTCTGCACGCGGCACGGGCTTGATCCCGCAGGGCTGATCGTACTGCCGTTTCTTGACTAGATCATGTGAAGGAGTGCCATCATGTCTGAACGTCACGTCGAGGGACCACTTCAACCGGGCGATCGTGCACCGAACGTCGTGCTGGACGCGATCACACGCGACGGAAAGATCGCGCTCGAAGACTTTCGCGGACAAAGCCCGATATTGGTGGGCCTGTATCGGGGGCTGCATTGCCCGTTCTGCCGCCGCCATATCGCGGCACAGGCGCAACTTGATGCCGCCTTGCACGAGAAAGGCGTCGAAAGTCTCACGGTGGTCAACACGCCGATCGAGCGCGCGCGACTCTATTTTCGTTACCATCCGTTGCCCAACCTGCTCGCTGCGTCCGATCCCGAGCGGCTCTCGCACCGCGCATTCGGCCTGCCCAATCTCGAGTTCACGGAGAACGAGACCGAGTGGCCGCACAAGGTCGGCATGAACGTGGTCATGAGCATGCAAGTCGACATGCCCGGCGAATTGCCCGCCCCGATGAACCGGCCCGCGGCCGCGGAGTACCTCAATAACAAGGACGGCTATGAGATAACGGAAGCCGATCAGCGCATGGCGGCAACCGGCCAGGGCCAGCTCTTCGGGCAGTTTCTGCTCGACCGCGAGGGGGTTGTGCGCTGGAGCTTTACCGAGGTGCCCGAAGGCGGCCATCGCATGTTTGCCGCGCCGAGCCCGCAGGAGCTGATGTCGGCCGCCTCGCAGATGGCAAGCTAGGCACCGCGTCTGGCGATCATTCCGCCACCTTCGGCCGCTTGTCCACCAATGCTGCCGCCATCGCCGAGATCAGCGGGCGCATGAAATAGTGGTCTTCCACCGGCGAGATGTCCGTGCGCAAGCCGTGCGCTACGAGCTCGCCGGAGACGGCCGGCCCCACTGACGCGATCAGCGTCCGCTCGAATCCTGCGCGCAGGCGCGCCTCGCTGCCATGCGCCCTCGCAGCTTCGAGGAGACGGCGGACCTGGCCGAGATT
Organism: Bradyrhizobium sp. Kon56; assembly: GCF_055807635.1. NCBI lineage: Bacteria > Pseudomonadati > Pseudomonadota > Alphaproteobacteria > Hyphomicrobiales > Nitrobacteraceae > Bradyrhizobium > Bradyrhizobium sp. Kon56. Next base: position 100,713 of record NZ_JBVVOU010000019.1, read on the forward strand.
GGTCAGTGCGATGGCGTCGATCCGCCCTTCCGCCATGTCGTCGATTGCGTTGACGATGCTGGCGTCCGCAGCCTTTGGATCGTAGACGTAAGGCAACACGGTATCGACCTCGGCACCTTGCGCGGCGAGCGCGCCGGTCAGCGCGCTGTGGTCCTTGTCGGGATAGAGCTGGAGGCCGAGGCGACGTCCGTTCAGGTCGAGCTTGCTCAGCATCTCGATCACACCCTCGGTGGTCGGCTTCTCCGTCATCTGCTGCTGCTCGAGCCCGATCTCGCGTAGCGCCTTGCCGGGCTTCGGGCCGCGGGTGAATTTTCGCGATCGGGCGAGGGAAGCAACCAAGGCCTGGTCGAGACCACGGGTTCGCGCGAGCTTCATGATCCGCCGCAGGCCTTCGCCGGTCATCAGCACGAGATCGTCGAAGGGCTTGTCGATGGCGCGGCGGATCCAGGCCTCGACCGGGGCGGGGTCCGGTGCATCCTGGATGGTGAACATCGGGCATTGCACGACCTCGGCGCCTTGCTCGGCCAGCAGCTTCGAAAACTGCGCCTCCTCGCGCGTTTCCAGGATCAGGATGCGGGCGCCGTTCAAGCGGTGGGCCATGAGCCTACTCCGGTCAGTCAAAGCAATCGTGCGTTCATCCTGACTCCACGGTCGGGATTGGCGCAAGGTAGGGTCGGTGATAGAGCAGGGCGCAAATCGCGGGTCGTTCCGCAGCCGCTGCCCAAACCTTCATCAAGGCCCATGCCAGATCATCAATATGTCCTGACCCTGTCCTGTCCGGATCGTCCCGGCATCGTCTCGGCGGTGTCGACCTTCCTGGCGAATTCCGGACAGAACATCCTCGACGCCCAACAATTCGACGACACCGAGACCAACAAGTTCTTCATGCGGGTGGTGTTCACCGCTGCCGATCTCGCCGTGGAGCTGTCGGCACTCCAGACCGGCTTTGCCGCGATCGCCGAGCGCTTCGGAATGGAATGGCAGATGCGCGATCGCGCTGCGCATCGCAAGGTGATGCTGCTGGTGTCGAAGTCCGATCACTGCCTGGTCGACATCCTCTATCGCTGGCGCACGGGCGAGCTGCCGATGACTTTGGCCGCAATCGTCTCCAATCATCCGCGCGAGGTCTATGACGGGCTCGATTTCGGCGGGGTTCCGTTCCACTATCTGCCTGTTACGAAAGAGACCAAGCGCGAGCAGGAGGCGCAGATCCTCGATCTCGTCGCCAAGACCGGGACGGATCTCGTCGTGCTCGCCCGTTATATGCAGATATTGTCCGACGATCTCTCGGCAAATCTGTCGGGACGCTGTATCAACATCCACCACTCGTTCCTGCCGGGTTTCAAGGGCGCAAAACCCTATCACCAGGCCCATGAGCGTGGTGTCAAGCTGATCGGCGCCACCGCGCATTACGTCACGCGCGACCTCGACGAGGGCCCGATCATCGACCAGGACGTCGAGCGCATCAGCCATCGCGACACGCCTGAGGATCTCGTCCGAAAGGGCCGCGACATCGAGCGCCGCGTGCTGGCGCGCGCGATCCGCTACCATCTCAACGACCGCGTCATCCTCAATGGCCGCAAGACCGTGGTGTTCGTGGATTGATTTGCTACGCTCTCGCCGCAAGCGGCGAGGGGCGCGACTAGCGCACCGCGGTGCCGGACGCCGAGCCCGTTGCGCCCTTCTGCGCCTGCTCTTCCTTTTCGCGATCCGCTGCCGGCATCAGTCGCCTGCGCTCGCGCTCCTTCATGTAGGCATCGTATTGCGGCGTGCCCGCCCGCGGCGGGGCGTCCGCCGGCAAGCCGCCGGCCCATTGCGGGACGTAGTCGCCCATGCCGGAGGAGAGCTTTTCGTTGACTGTGCCGCAGCCGGACAGGCCCGCGGAGAGCGCGAGGAGGATCAGGAGGGAACCGAAGGATCTAGGCATTGCACCATTGTACAGAGGCGAGGTCAGCCGTGTTGGACGCCAGGTCAGGCTGTCGCCGGGAGAGTAGCCTTCAACAAGGTAAAATAGGCTTATTCGAGGTAGGTAATTGGATACCGGAGTGTACCGACCCAAGCCTTGCCGATGTTGAAATTCTGCAAACAAAAGACGAAATCCTCCATCCACCCGGCTGGGAGCGTTTCTAGACTGCGGCAAGGGTTCGCGACAAAGTGGCTTGATCAGCAAAGAGGCTTTTTCGTTGACAGGTCCAGTTCATTTGTACAATCGTACAAATGAAAGCGAGCGCAATCATGATGCCGGCGGTACCCGGACGTGACCCGATATCGCTTCTGCCGTCGGCAATCGGAACGCTCGGCTTGCGCCGAATGGTCGCCAAACGTCCGATTGACAATAAGGGCGCGAAAGACGCCATGTTGCGCGCGACATCACGCGTGCGTGAGCTAGACTTAAGGAAAGGATCGGGCACTCGGTCCGGCGCACAAGAGATCAGGAATGAAGGGGAGGGACATCTGATGTTCGAACGTAAAAAACCGTCTCATAAGGCCGCTTGGGCCGCAGCAGCTGCCGCCATCGCGGGCCTCGTGGCCGTCGCTCCGGCCAAGGCCGAGGACAGCGTCAAGATCGGCCTGATCCTGCCGATGACCGGCGGCCAGGCCTCGACCGGCAAGCAGATCGAGAACGCGATCAAGCTCTACATGCAGCAGAAGGGCGACACCGTCGCCGGCAAGAAAATCGAGATCATCCTCAAGGACGATGCTGCGATTCCCGACAAGACCAAGACCGCCGCGCAGGAGCTGATCGTCAACGACAAGGTCCATTTCATCGCCGGCTTCGGCGTGACGCCGGCCGCGCTCGCGGCGGCGCCGCTGGCTACGCAAGCCAAGATTCCGGAAGTCGTGATGGCAGCCGGCACCTCCATCATCACCGAGCGCTCGCCCTATATCGTGCGCACCAGCTTCACGCTGGCGCAGTCCTCCACCATCATCGCCGACTGGGCGGTGAAAAACGGCATCAAGAAGGTGGCGACGCTGACCTCGGACTACGCGCCGGGTAATGACGCGCTCAACTTCTTCAAGCAGAACTTCACCGCCGGTGGCGGCGAGGTGGTCGAAGAGGTCAAAACGCCGCTTGCAAATCCTGATTTCGCACCGTTCCTCCAGCGTATGAAGGATGCCAAGCCTGACGCGATCTTCGTGTTCGTGCCGGCCGGCCAGGGCGGTAACTTCATGAAGCAGTACGCTGAACGCGGGCTCGACAAGGCCGGCATCAAGGTGATCGGACCGGGCGACGTGACCGACGACGATCTCCTCAACAACATGGGCGACGCCGTGCTGGGCACGGTCACCGCTCACCTCTATTCCGCGGCGCATCCCTCGCAGATGAACAGGGATTTCGTCGCGGCCTACAAGAAGGCCTACGGAAACCGGCCGGGCTTCATGGCGGTGAGCGGCTATGACGGCATTCACCTGATCTACGAAGCGCTGAAGAAGACGAACGGCGACACCGACGGCACCAAGCTGGTCGAAGCGATGAAGGGCCAGAAGTGGGAGAGCCCGCGCGGCCCGATCTCGATCGACCCCGAAACCCGCGACATCGTGCAGAACATCTACATCCGGAAGGTCGAGAAGGTCGACGGCGAGCTCTACAACGTCGAGTTCGCGACCTTCGAGGCCGTCAAGGATCTCGGCAAGACCAAGAAGTGACTCGCGTCGTTCCGGGGCTCGCCTCCGTGTCTGCGTCATGCCCGGGCTTGTCCCGGGCATCCACGCAAAGCCGGGAAAAGAAACACCAGACAGAACGTGGATGGCCGGGACAAGCCCGGCCATGACGATAACGCCAAGCTGAGACGATGACCTCAATCCTCACCAACCTGTTCGATGGCGTTGCCTACGGCATGCTGCTGTTCGTGCTGGCTTGCGGGCTCGCGGTCACGCTCGGCTTGATGAATTTCGTCAACCTCGCCCATGGCGCCTTCGCCATGGCCGGCGGCTATGTCTGCATGGTGCTGGTCAACCGGATGGGCTGGCCATTTTTCGCTGCGTTGCCGCTAGCCTTCGTCTCCTCCGCTGCGATCGGCATCGTGCTCGAGCGCACGCTGTACCGACACCTCTATGCGCGCAGCCATCTCGACCAGGTGCTGTTCACGATCGGCCTCACGTTCATGTCGGTCGCGGCCGTCGACTACATCCAGGGCTCGTCGCGCGTCTTTATCAACTTGCCGGCGGCGCTACAGGGCCAGTTCGACCTGTTCGGCGTCGGCATCGGCCGCTACCGGCTGATGATCATCGTGATCTGCGGGCTGCTCACCATCGGTCTCCAGATGGTGCTGGCGAAGACGCGGTTCGGCAGCCGCCTGCGCGCCGCGGTCGACGATCCCCGCGCCGCGAGCGGCCTCGGCATCAACGTGCCGCAGGTGTTCGCCTTCACATTTGCTTTTGGCTGCGGCCTGGCCGGTCTCGGCGGCGCGCTGAGCGCCGAGATCCTCGGCCTCGACCCGTATTTTCCGCTGAAGTTCATGATCTACTTCCTGATCGTGGTCACCGTCGGCGGCTCGTCCTCCATCACCGGCCCGTTTCTGGCCTCGCTGCTGCTCGGCATCGGCGACGTTGCCGGCAAATATTACGTGCCGAAGATGGGACCTTTCGTGATCTACACCATGATGATCGTGATCCTGATCTGGCGCCCGAACGGTCTGTTCGGCCGCACGGCCGCGCGTTGAGTTCGCCGATGAGCGCCTCCTCCGACGTCGGCTATCACGCCCAGCGCCAGGCACGCTGGCACTATGGCGAGGCCGCTTTCTGGCTGATCGTGCTGGCCTGCGGCTTCGTATTTCCCTCGCGCTACTTGATCATGACGGATATCCTGCGGCTCGCGCTGTTTGCGATGTCGCTCGATCTGATCCTCGGCTACGCGGGCATCGTCTCGCTCGGCCATGCCGCCTTCTTCGGCGTCGGCGCGTACGCGGCGGGGCTTCTTGCGCTGCACGGGATCATCAACGAGCCCGTGCTTGCGCTTGTCGTCGCCGGCGTTGTCGCGATGGTGCTCGGCTTCGCTACCAGTTTCCTCGTGATCCGCGGCGTCGATCTGACGCGACTGATGGTGACGCTCGGCATCGCCTTGCTGCTTGAGGCATTGGCCGAACGCTTCTCCAACATCACCGGCGGCACCGACGGTCTGCAGGGTATCGAGATGCAGCCGATCTTCGGTGAGATTCCGTTCGACATGTTCGGCAAGACCGGCTTCTTCTATTCGCTCACCGTTCTGTTCCTGTTGTTCCTGTTCGCCCGCCGGGTCGTGCATTCCCCGTTCGGGCTGTCATTGCGCGCGATCAAGAACAATCCGCTGCGCGCGGCCGCGATCGGCATCCCCGTCAACCGCCGCTTGATTGCGATCTACACGCTCGCGGCGTTCTATGCCGGCATCGCAGGCGCGCTGTTCACCCAGACTACCGCGATCGCCTCGCTCGATGTGTTCGCCTTCGAGCGCTCGGCGGACCTGATGCTTGTGCTCGTGATCGGCGGCACCGGCTATCTCTACGGCGGGCTGATTGGCGCGGTGCTGTTTCGCATGCTGCAGGAATTGTTCTCGACCATCACTCCGCAATACTGGCAGTTCTGGATCGGCCTCGTGCTGGTCGTGATCGTCCTGGTCGGCCGCCAGCGCCTGCATCGCTGGATGCTGTATGTGCCCAATCTGGTCATCAGGCAGATAGCGGGGCGCAAGGCCGTCGTCGCCGTGCCGGAGAGCGACGCATGACCATCGTGCTCGAAACCCAGAATCTCGAAAAGCAGTTCGGCGGTCTGCGCGTCACCCGCGACTTGTCGCTAAAAATCGAACAAGGCGCCCGCCACGCGCTGATCGGCCCCAACGGCGCCGGCAAGACCACGGTGATCAACCAGCTCACCGGCGTGCTCAAGCCGAACTCGGGCCGCATCCTGCTCGAAGGCCAGGACGTCACGGATCTGCCCGTGCACAAGCGCGTGTTGCGCGGCTTGTCGCGCACCTTCCAGATCAACCAGCTCTATCCCGACCTGACTCCGCTCGAGACCATCGGTCTCGCTGTCTCCGAGCGCCTCGGCCATGGCGGCGACTGGTGGCGGCGGATGGGCACGCGCAGCGACGTCAACGGCGAGATCGCCGACCTCCTGACGCGCTTCCACCTGCTCGACGTCATGAACGAACAGACGGTGACGCTGCCTTACGGCAAGCAGCGCCTGCTCGAGATCGCGGTCGCGATCGCCGCCAAGCCGCGCGTGCTGCTGCTGGACGAGCCCGCCGCCGGCGTGCCCGAGAGCGAGCGCCACGACATTCTCGCCGTCGTCGGCAGCCTGCCGCGCGACGTTACCGTGCTACTGATCGAGCACGACATGGACCTCGTGTTCTCCTTCGCCGACCGCATCTCTGTCCTGGTCTCCGGCGCGCTGCTCACCGAAGGCCCGCCCGAGCAGGTCGCGCGCGACCCGCAGGTCAAGGCGGTCTATCTCGGCGAGGAGGCGGTCAATGTCTGACCTGCTCGCGATCGACTCGCTTCGCGCCGGCTACGGCGAGGCCGTGGTGCTGCCGAACATGTCGCTGCGTCTCGCCGAAGGCCAGGTGCTGGCGCTGTTGGGGCGCAACGGTACCGGCAAGACCACGCTGATCAACTCGATCGTCGGCGTCACCCGTCGCTTCTCCGGAACTGTCAGGCTCGCCGGTACCGACGTCACGACCTTGCGGCCCGACCAACGGGCGCGCTCCGGGATCGGCTGGGTGCCGCAGGAGCGCAACATCTTCCGCTCGCTCACGGTGGAGGAGAACATGTCCGCAGTGGCCCAGCCCGGTCCCTGGACCGTCGAAAGGGTCTACGAGATGTTCCCGCGGCTGAAGGAGCGGCGGAGCAATTTTGGCAACCAGCTCTCCGGCGGTGAGCAGCAGATGCTGGCAATCGGCCGCGCGCTGACCCTCAATCCCAAAGTGCTTCTCCTGGACGAGCCGACCGAGGGCCTTGCCCCCATCATCGTCGAGGAGCTCTTGAAGGCGATCGGGACCATCACGCGGGCGGGCGGCATCTGCTCGATCATCGTCGAGCAGAATGCCCAAAAGATTCTGGGGCTGGCCGACCGTGTTGTGATATTGGAGCGCGGAACGATCGTCCACGACGCCCCGAGCGCCGCGCTGAAGGCCGACCCGTCGGTCCTCGAGCGCCACCTCGGCGTTGCAGGGGCGGCGGCCCACTAAAAATAACTGGGAGTAAGAAATGCAGCGAACCAAAGCCCCCTTCCGCGCCGACGAGGTCGGCAGCCTCTTGCGTCCCGCCAAGATCAAGGAAGCCCGCGCCAGGCTGGAGAAGGGCGAGATCTCGGCCGACGATCTGCGCAAGATCGAGGATTTGGAGATCGAGAAGGTCGTGCATAAGCAGGCTTCGCTCGGCCTGAAGCTCGCAACCGACGGCGAATTCCGCCGCTCCTGGTGGCATTTCGACTTCCTGGCCAAGCTCACCGGCTGTGAAATGTTTCACCCCGACACCGGCATCCAGTTTGCGGGCGTCGAGACCCGGCACGACGCGGTGCGCGTGATCGGCAAGCTCGATTTCCCCGATGACCACCCGATGCTGGATCACTTCCGCTTCCTGAAGAAGGCTGCCGACCAGGCTCACGTCACCGCCAAGATGACGATCCCGTCGCCGGCGGTGCTGCACTTCCGTGGCGGCCGCAAGGCGATCTCCAAGGACGTCTATCCCGATCTCGATGCCTTCTACGAAGACCTCGGCAAGACCTACCGCAAGGCCGTGAAGGCGTTCTACGACGCCGGCTGCCGCTATCTCCAGTTCGACGACACCGTGTGGGCCTATCTCTGCTCGCCGGACGAATTGCAGAAGGCGCGCGAGCGGGGCGACAATCCCGAGGGTCTCCAGCAGATCTATGCGCGCGTCATCAACTACGCGCTGGCCGAGAAGCCCGCCGACATGGTGGTGACGACGCATGTCTGCCGCGGAAATTTCCGTTCGACCTGGATTTCTTCAGGCGGCTACGAGCCGGTTGCCGAGACCATGCTCGCCGGCACCAATTACGACGGCTATTTCCTCGAATACGACAGCGACCGCGCCGGTGGTTTCGAGCCGCTGCGCTTCCTGCCCAAGGGCAACAAGGTCGTCGTGGTCGGCGTCATCACCTCGAAGTTCGGTGAGCTCGAGAACAAGGACGCGATCAAGCGGCGTCTCGAGGAAGCCGCCAAGTTCGCCCCGCTGGAGCAGCTCGCGCTCTCCCCGCAATGCGGCTTTGCCTCAACCGAGGAAGGCAACATCCTCTCGGAGGAGGAGCAGTGGGCCAAGCTCAGCCTCGCGGTCGAGATTGCGAAGGAAGTGTGGGGGCAGTGATCGGGTGCAGCCGCGTCTTTGCGTAAGCGAGACGCGTTGTGTCAAAGCTGCTCGATCCGCGACATCAGAGCGGGGCCGGACTTGTCCGCCCCGCTTATTTTTTGCGTCGAAGGGTACTGCGGATCAGGCGCTGCGCCGGCGCCTCGAACCAGCGATAGGTAAGGTGCGAGGCCACGAGTGTCGGCAGCACGAAGGCCACCCAGAACAGATGGTCGCCGTAGGGAATCGGTCGCTGCATGGCCACGCAGGCGAGTGCGATGGCGAGCTGAATCGGGAAGTGCAGAAGATAGCAGGAGTAGGTCATATTGCCGGCCATCTCGAGTAGTGCCTGCACCCGCCGCGGCAAGGTGAGTTGGCCGGAACAGCAGAACAGCAGGATCGGTGTATAGATCAGCAGCAGCGGTCCGGCGGCCGGGGCGAGCTCGATGCCCGCCAGCCAGATCGCCGCCGGGACTGCGATGGCGGCGAACGCGGCCGTTGCTTCCGATATCCGCCGATGCCCGGAATCGACGACGGCCTGCCGGGCCATGGCGGCAAGTCCGCCTGCATAGAAGAAGGCGAGGCTGGTCCCGACCTGCGTTCCGATCGTGATCGAGGCAAGGATCACGACCAAATTGAACAGCGGCGATGCCGTTACAAAGCGCAACGCCATGAAAAAGGTCGCATAGTCCATAATCTCGACTGAGACCGACCAGATGGGCCCGTTGAAGCTTTCGCTGCGCGGCGGCAGCCAGTCGCTCGCCATGAAGAGCTGTGCGAGGAAGTGCGGGAGATCGTTGTTCGGATAGACGAAGTAGACTCCATGCTGGGCGAAATAGACCGGTTGCAGCACCGCGACCAGCAGCAACGTTGCGATATGGAGCGGATAGAGGCGCGACAGCCGGTTCACGAAGAAGCTTCGGCCGTCGACCGTGCGATCGGCGATAATGGTGCGATACTTCCAGAAGAATATGAAGCCCGAGATGCACCAGAAGAACCAGACGCCGTACTCGCCGGCCTCATAGAAAGGGAACAGAACGCGGTAGAACGGCAGCTCGCTTCTGGTGAGCTTGACGGCGGGCTCGGCGACAAGGGCAAAGTGCTGATAGTGCCATAACAGCACGGCGAGGGTCGCAAGGAAGCGTAGGCCCTCCAATCCCAGGAGCTTCCGGGCCTCCGGCAGTGGCAATGTTTTCGGCATGATGAATACGGCCTTCGGCTACCTCGGCCGCATCATTGATCCCAGCATCTCGTGGACATCGTAGGTCATGACCGCGAGCAAGGCTGCGAGCGCGAGATAGGCGCCGCCATATTCGCGCTTGGTCTGGAGCGGGACACCGTAATAGGCGACGTTCTCGGGTGCATGCGGATCATATCGCCACGCGCCGAGGGCTGCGGGGCGGAGCGCCTTGTGAGAAAACCGGCTGTAATCCGAACACGACAAACAGGACGATGCCGGCGGCGGCAACGAATTTTCTCACAGAATTCCCCAGCAACCAGTCCACCGCCTGGTCGGTGGTGCAGTCATTATAAGATAACGATAGGCTATGGGAAAGAGCAGCCGCAGGTTGCGTTCGACTATCTCGCGCGCTGTTGTAATTTTGGCGCGTCGGCGCGGGATGTCAGCAGGATCAAAACCGCAACTTTGGCCGCAAGAGCCTCGCGATGTGCGGGACTGCTTGTTCCCGGATGCTACGCTCGCCAGGGTAAAGGCAGTTTGCCGGGACGATGCCAATTCGCATCATTTCTCCGCCAGATAGACCTCTCCCAGCAGCGACGAGTTCGACCACGGCACCTGCTTGCTCTTCGTGGTCGAAACCACCTCCGCCCGCACACGTGTCAGCATCTGCTGCACCTCGAGACCGGGCGTGCCGATGTGGCGGGAGAGGGCAGCGGAAAACGGCGAGTTGGCGCCTTCGCGGTCGAGAGCGACCTGGCCCGGCGCAGTGGCGAAAGCGATCAGCGTGCCGGCGCCGAGCATCGCGCCGGCGCCCAGGCTCGGTGGCGCTGCGAGGCCCGAGGCAGCTTCGATGGCGCGGTTGGTGCCGGCTGATGCGACCTGCTGTGCCATCGGATTATTGCGGCAGGCATTGAAGATCAAAATGTTGGTGCGGACCTGGTCGTCGAGGCCGACCATGATCGTGTCCATGTCGATCATCGCGTCCGTCATCCTCGCGCCCGGCTTGAGTTCGACGTCGACGGGAATGAGATAGTTGCGACCGTCGACCTGCACGCCGTGGCCCGCATAGTAGACTAATACGACCTGCGCCCGCGCCGCTTCCCGCAAGAAGTCACGCGTCATCTTCTGCATCGCCGCGCGGTCGAGATCGACGCCTTCTGATACCGTGAAGCCGATATCGCGCAAGGCCCTGGCAATGGCGCGCGCGTCATTGGGCGGATTGGGGAGCGCCTTGACATGCGAATAGGCGCCATTGCCGATGATCAGCGCCATGCGCGTGCCGCGCGCGGCCGGAGCAGGCGAGGGGGGCGGCGCGGCACCGGTCTGCTGGGGAGCCGGTGCCTTTGCCGGCTCGGTCGGTGACGGCGCATCGCGCGGGATCGGTGTGCTTGCGTCGGTGATCAGCGACAGCCGCACCTTTGCGGTGGCTTGATTGGCCTTGCTGCCGGCATCGGACGCCGCGATCGCCAGCGTCGCCTTGTAGTCGTCGCTCGCGTGCGCGTAATCCCCTTTCGCCTCATAGGCCAGCGCGCGATGGGTGTAGCCTGAGATCAGCACGCTGTTCGGCGGAGTCATGATGTTGACGGGCGGCTTCTCTTTCGCGAGCCGAAGCGCTTCGCTCCCGTCGGCAATCGCGCGATCGTAATCGCCTCTGACACGCCAGATCGCGGTCCGGTTGATCAGCGGCTGCGGCAGCGTCGGGTCGAGCCGGATCGCCTGGTTGATGTCGGTCAGCGCGCCGTCGAGATCGCCGAGCGCCTCCTTGGAGATGCCGCGGTTCTGGTACGAGAACGCCGACTTTGGATTGGCCTTAATCGACATGTCGTAGTCGGCGATCGCCTTGGCGTAATCGCCTTTGCCGCGCCAGGCATTACCGCGATTGTGGAAGATGGTTCCGTCAGGCGGGCCGAGCTTCAGCGCATCGTCGAAATCAGCGACCGCGATCTCGTACTCGCCTCTGTCGTAATACGCCGAGCCGCGTAGATTGTAGACTGCCTGGCTCGGCTGGAGCCGGATCGCTTCCGTGGCGTCAGTGATGACCTTGGCGTAATCGCCCTTCCTATTCCAGCCCACCGCGTGCCAGAAGTAGACCGTCGCGAGCTGCTCGCCTTTAAACACGTTCAGCGAAATGATCTTGCTGCAGGCGTCGATCATCTGGTCTGCCGGCATGGTGTCGGTGGTGCAGAGCGGCCCAAGCTGGTTGCGCGCCTGCGCAAAAGCTGGCGCCGACCACAGGGTTGCGGCGAGCAGGCAGAGCGCGACGAGCAGGCGACGCATTGGCGGTGGTCCCGTAGAGGAGAGGCGTCTGTTGGTTACCCGGCAGGGGAAGGTGGTTCACGGCTCCCTGTTGTACAAACGGCAAACAGGGGTGGCTCTATCGCTATTCCCTCGGTGGGCAGATTTTGCTAGGAGGCAGTACCCAGTCCCTCTGCCCACTGCGTCCCACTCCATGAAGAATGACGAAATCCTGAGCCAAATCACCGAGTTCTGCCGTAAGGCGGACATGGCGGAGTCGACGTTCGGCCGGCGCGCGGTGAACGATGGGAAGCTCGTGCACCGCTTGCGCGAGGGCAAACGCATCACGATCGATACCCTGGACCGGATCCAGGCCTACATGGCTGCATCGATGGCCGGCGGCGTGCCGCCGCCGCGGGGGCTTCAGGTGCCCCCGGAAAAGCGCGATCCGCGCGGCAATTTCCGCTTTTTCGAGAACCGGCAGAAATACCTGCTGTTCGTCCACACTTGCAGTGAGAAGCGGGTGGTCGCCGAGCGCGTGGCGCTGGAGCTTGCCAGCATCCATCCCCGGCCCCCGGCGCTGCGCGTGTTCGATGCCGGCGTTGGCGACGGCACGGTGCTGGCGCGCGTGCTGCGCTCGATGCACCAGCGCTTTCCGCACATGCCATTCTATGTCGCTGGCAAGGAGCTCAGTCTCGAGGACCTCCGCCTGACGCTGGACAAGGTGCCGGATCGCATTTTCGAGCACCCGGCCTCGGTGTTCGTTTTTACCAACATGCTCTACGCGGAGGCGCCCTGGCTCACGCCGGCATCGCCCGCGGCGGCCGCCGCGACCGTCTGGCACGAGGTTCCCCTGCGGGGTGCCTCCTCCGGTGAGTTCGAGACGCAAATCGCGGAGTTGAAGCCGTTTTTGGAGCAGAACTGGCGCGCAGCGGTCAGCCCGCGCACGGGGATGCCGCTCTATGAGCGGCCCGTCGTGCTGGTGCTCTACCGTGAAGATCAGCGTTTTCTGCTCGATTCGACCATTCCACGGCCGGGTCAGGCCGAGGCCAATTTCGACCTGGTTATCGCATCCCAGCCATACCGGGCGCTGTCCTCGGTCAATTTCAGGGCAAAACGGATCATAGCGCCCCTGGCGCGGGCCTTGCGGGCAGGCGGCCGCCTGATCGGTATTCACTCCCATGGCCAGGATCCGGGCATGGAGATGATCCAGGCGATCTGGCCCGGAGAAAATCCTTTCTCGGTGAGCCGTCATGAGCTATTGCGCGCGGTGAAGTACGAGCTCGGCTCGGTGGGCCGCGACTTAAATTTTAATGCTTATGCAGATAACCGCTCGATCTTCAGGTATGATATGGAAGCGCTGCCCAACGAGGTGACGGGCACCATCGGAACCTCGACGGCCTTTGCAGCCTGGAATGCGGCGGTGTATGTCGCTCAGATTGAGGACGACCGGTTGACGGAAATGACTCAAAACGGCCGCACTCTGGACGCCGCCAGGGACGTGCTGCGAAAGTACAATGGGCTCTGGTTTCTCGACGAATCCTACGTCATCTCGCGCCGGCGTGATTGACATCATTCAATGCTAAATATCGCAACGCCCGCCAGCTAGCGGCGGAACAAGGGGTTACTGATGCGCGCGTCCTATCTCTTCACCAGCGAGTCCGTGTCCGAAGGCCATCCGGACAAGGTGTGCGACCGGATCTCCGACGAGATCGTCGATCTGTTCTACCGCGAAGGACCGAAAGCCGGCATCGATCCCTGGCAAATTCGTGCCGCCTGCGAAACGCTCGCGACCACCAACAAGGTCGTGATCGCCGGCGAGACCCGCGGTCCCGCATCCGTGACCAACGAGCAGATCGAAGGTGTCGTGCGCGCCGCGATCAAGGACATTGGCTACGAGCAGGAAGGTTTCCACTGGCAGAAGGCCGATATCGAGATCCTGCTGCATCCGCAGTCGGCCGACATCGCGCAGGGCGTCGATGCGCTGCAGCCGGGCGAAGTCAAGGAAGAGGGCGCTGGCGACCAGGGCATCATGTTCGGCTACGCCACCAACGAGACGCCCGATCTGATGCCGGCGCCGATCTTCTACGCCCATAAGATCCTGCGCCTCATCTCGGAAGCGCGGCACTCCGGCCGCGAGAAGGTGTTGGGCCCGGACTCGAAGAGCCAGGTCACCGTGCAGTACGAGAACGGCAAGCCGGTCGGCGTGCGCGAGATCGTGGTGTCGCACCAGCATCTGGTCGAGGACATCTCGTCCAAGCAGATTCGCGACATCGTCGAGCCCTATGTGCGTGAGGCGCTGCCGAAGGATTGGATCACGGCGAAGACCATCTGGCACATCAACCCGACCGGCAAGTTCTACATCGGCGGTCCCGACGGCGATTCCGGCCTGACCGGCCGCAAGATCATCGTCGACACCTATGGTGGCGCGGCTCCGCATGGTGGCGGCGCGTTCTCCGGCAAGGATCCGACCAAGGTCGACCGCTCCGCGGCTTACGCTGCCCGCTATGTCGCCAAGAACATCGTCGCGGCCGGTCTTGCCGACCGCTGCACGCTGCAGCTCGCCTACGCCATCGGCGTGGCGCGTCCGCTGTCGATCTACATCGACACCCACGGCACCGGTAAGGTGTCGGAGGATCAGCTCGAGAAGGCCGCGGCCAAGGCGATGGATCTCACCCCGCGTGGCATCCGCAGCCATCTCGATCTCAACCGCCCGATCTACGCGCGCACCTCCGCCTATGGCCATTTCGGCCGTACTCCCGACAACGAGGGCGGCTTCTCCTGGGAGAAGACCGACCTCGTCGAAGCGCTCAAGCGCGCGGTCTGATCACCGACGACATTTCGGGGCGCCGCGACAGCGGCGAACCCGGAATTCCTAATCGATCGCATCGAGATTCCGGGCTCGCCCTCCAGGGTGACCCGGGATGACCAATTCAACAACAGGACGCCCGCAATGAACGCGAAGCCCGGCTTCACCGATTACATCGTCAAGGACATTTCGCTCGCCGATTTCGGCCGCAAGGAGCTCTCGCTCGCCGAGACCGAGATGCCCGGCTTGATGGCCACCCGCGAAGAGTACGGCCCGAAGCAGCCGCTGAAGGGCGCGCGTATCGCCGGCTCGCTGCACATGACGATCCAGACCGGCGTGCTGATCGAGACGCTGGCCGCGCTCGGCGCCGACATCCGCTGGGTCTCCTGCAACATCTATTCGACGCAGGACCACGCCGCGGCGGCGATCGCAGCCGCCGGCATTCCGGTGTTCGCCGTCAAGGGTGAGAGCCTTACCGAGTACTGGGACTACACCGCCAAGCTGTTCGACTGGCACGGCGGCGGTCACCCGAACATGATCCTCGACGACGGCGGCGACGCCACCATGTACGTCCATCTCGGCCTGCGCGCCGAGAACGGCGACACCAAGTTCCTGGACAAGCCGGGCTCGGAAGAAGAGGAAGTCTTCTTCGCGCTGCTGAAGAAGCAGCTCAAGGAGAAGCCGAAGGGCTACTTCGCCGAGATCGCCAAGAGCATCAAGGGCGTTTCCGAAGAGACCACCACGGGCGTGCATCGTCTCTATGACATGCAAAAGGCCGGCACGCTGCTATGGCCAGCCATCAACGTCAACGACAGCGTCACCAAGTCGAAGTTCGACAATCTCTACGGCTGCCGTGAATCGCTGGTCGACGGCATCCGCCGCGGCACCGACGTGATGATGTCCGGCAAGGTCGCGATGGTCGCGGGCTTCGGCGACGTCGGCAAGGGTTCGGCCGCCTCGCTGCGCCAGGCCGGCTGCCGCGTCATGGTCTCCGAAGTCGATCCGATCTGCGCGCTGCAGGCGGCGATGGAAGGCTATGAAGTCGTGACCATGGAAGACGCCGCGCCCCGAGCCGACATCTTCGTCACCGCGACCGGCAACAAGGACATCATCACGATCGAGCACATGCGCGCAATGAAGGATCGCGCCATCGTCTGCAACATCGGTCACTTCGACAACGAGATCCAGATCGCGGGTCTGCGTAACCTGAAATGGACCAACATCAAGCCGCAGGTCGACGAGATCGAGTTCCCCGACAAACACCGCATCATCATGCTGTCGGAAGGCCGCCTCGTGAACCTCGGCAACGCGATGGGCCATCCGTCCTTCGTGATGTCGGCCTCCTTCACCAACCAGACGCTGGCGCAGATCGAGCTTTTCGCCAACAACAAGGACGGCAAGTACAAGAAGGAAGTCTACGTGCTGCCGAAGTCGCTCGACGAAAAAGTCGCGCGCCTGCACCTCGCCAAGATCGGCGTCAAGCTCACCGAACTGCGCAAGGACCAGGCCGATTACATCGGTGTCAAACAGGAAGGTCCGTACAAGTCGGACCATTACCGCTACTGATCCGCTGATCGTATCTATTTTCGATGCAAAGCCCCGGAGCGATCCGGGGCTTTGTTGTCTTGAGCGTGACGCACGCGTCTCCCCGAGGTTGTGTCAGGCCGATGCCAGTTGACGAGCAATGATCCCGGTCAGACAATCCTTGGCAGTGGAGGAAACAATGGCTCAAGACCATTTCGACGTGCTGATCGTCGGTGCCGGCCTGTCCGGGATCGGCGCGGGCTATCATCTTCAGACCAAATGTCCGACCAAGAGCTACGTCATCCTTGAGGGACGCGACTGTATCGGCGGCACCTGGGACCTGTTTCGCTATCCCGGCGTCCGCTCCGACAGCGACATGTTCACGCTCGGCTATTCCTTCAAGCCCTGGACCGATCCGAAGGCGATCGCCGACGGCGCGCAAATTCTCAGCTACGTTCGCGAAACCGCAGCCGAGAACGGCATCGAGAAGCACATCCGCTTTCACCATCGGGTCAAGCGTGCGGCGTGGTCGACGAGTGAGGCGCGCTGGACCGTCGAGGCCGAGCGCATCACCGGCGAGGGCGCGGCACAAACCGTGCGCTTCACCTGCAATTTCCTGTTCATGTGTTCGGGCTACTACAAATACGAGGCGGGCTACACGCCGGAGTTTCCGGGGGTCGCGGATTTCGCCGGCCGCATCGTGCATCCGCAGAAATGGACCGACGACATCGACTGCGCGGGCAAGCGCGTCGTCGTGATTGGCTCGGGCGCGACCGCGGTGACGCTGGTGCCGGAGCTCGCCAAGACGGCCGCGCAGGTCACCATGCTGCAGCGCTCGCCGACCTATGTGGTGTCGCGCCCTGCACAGGATGCCGTCGCCAACAAATTGCGGCGCAATCTGCCGACGCGGCTTGCCTATCACCTGATCCGCTGGCGCAACGTGACGTGGCGGATGTTCTTCTTCCAGCTCAGTCGGCGCCGCCCTGCGAAGGTGAAGGAGCTGGTTCTCAAGGGCGTGCAGATGGCGCTCGGCCCCGACTACGACGTCGCGACCCATTTCACGCCGCGCTACAATCCGTGGGACCAGCGGCTCTGCCTGGTGCCGGATGGCGACCTGTTCAAGGCGATCCGCGAGCAGCGCGCCTCCGTAGTCACCAAAGAGATCGACACGTTCACGCACGATGGTATCCGCCTGAAGGACGGCAGCGCGCTTGCGGCGGACATCATCGTGACCGCGACGGGACTGGTGCTCCAGGTCGTCGGCAGTCTTGACATCAGTGTCGACGGCCGCGCCGTCGATTTCGCCAACACGCTGACCTACAAGGGCATGATGTATGCCGACGTGCCCAACATGGCTTCTGCGTTCGGCTACACCAACGCATCATGGACGCTGAAATGCGACCTCACTGCGAATATGTCTGTCGGCTCATCAACTACATGGACCGGCATTTCCGGCAGTGCATGCCACATAATGACGATCCCACGATCACGGCGCAGCCGTCGCTCGATTTCACCTCGGGCTATGTGCAGCGCTCGGTCGCAAAGATGCCGAAGCAAGGCTCGAAGCAGCCGTGGCGGCTCTACCAGAACTACGCGCTCGACATCGTCTC
Source organism: Bradyrhizobium sp. Kon56 (assembly GCF_055807635.1). NCBI lineage: Bacteria > Pseudomonadati > Pseudomonadota > Alphaproteobacteria > Hyphomicrobiales > Nitrobacteraceae > Bradyrhizobium > Bradyrhizobium sp. Kon56. The sequence continues at coordinate 118,350 of NZ_JBVVOU010000019.1, forward strand.
CTTGCGGTTCGGCCGGATCGACGACGGCGTGATGCAATATTCCTGATCGCGACGACCGCGGCGTTCTAAGCCTTGCGCGTGGCAAGCGGCAGGGCAAGATCAATCGCGAGTGCGAGCACCACGGCGCCGCCGCCCAGCGCGAACAAGACGAGATAATCGCCGCCGGTCTGTGCGTAGATCCAGGAGAAGCCGGAGGCCGCGGCCGCCTGGAACAGCGCAAAGCTGGTCGTGGCATGGCTCCATGTCATGCGCTGCTGCTCGGCAGAATGTGGGACCAGCTCATGGATGCGTCCGAGCACGAGCGGTACGATGCCAGGTGTGAAGCCGCCGACCACCACGCTCGATACGATTAGCGGGAGAGGCGCGGTACTGACGGTCGGGAGCAACACGGCGGCCGCTTCGATCACGAAGGCGGCGCGCAGCGCCAGTCCAAACCCAGCGCGGTCCCCGAGATGACCGGTGACCAGCGGGCCGACGATTGCGCCAAGGCCATAGAGCACCCAGTAGTGCGATCCCGCAACAATACCCTGGCCGAGGCCGCGCGCGACGAAATCGACGATGAAGACCATGTGCGGTACCAGCGCCACCGCGTTGAGGCCGTATTGGACGAGCAAGCCGCGAGCAGCGGGCGAAGCGTGCTTCGTCCGCTGCGATGACACGGTATCGGCCTTGGCCTCAGCGGGCCAGTTCCACCAGCTCATCAGCGTGAGCGTGCCCGCGAGCACGCCAAGACCATACCAACTCTGTTGCAAGCCTTGCTGCAGCAACAGCGGTACCAGCGTGCCGGATGCGGCGACACCGAGCCCGACGCCCGCAAAGATCACGCCGCCGAAGATGCCGCGCCTCGCCGCCGAGATCTGCGGCAGAATGACGGAGGCCGCCAGTACCATGATGATTCCGCCGGTGAGCCCCGACAGGAAGCGCCAGGCGAAGAACCAGGTGAACGACACCGGGGTCGAGCTGGCAAAAAAGGAGAGGGTCGCGAGCAACATCATCGCCCGCAAGCCGCGAACGGCGCCGATGCGCGCGGCCACGGTCCGCGCCGCGAGCGCGCCGGCAAGATAGCCGACCAGGTTCGCTGCACCGAGATAGACGACGTCGGACGGGTCGAACCATTTTGCGGCGATCAGGGCCGGGATGAGCGGCGTGTAGGAAAAGCGCGCGAGGCCAAGCCCGACCAGCGATGCGGACAATCCTGCTACCGCATATCGCCAGGTTTGCTGTGAGCAAGTCTGTGATGTCGAACCCGACCGCTGATGCGATCGGGGGTGGACTTGCTGCTTGGCATCTGCGTCTGTCATATCGTCCTCGTGCGCGAAGGCGCTAGCTTTCAGTGGCCGGCGCTCTGGCCGCCGTCGACATGCAGGATTTCGCCGGTGACGAAGGAGGCGCCCTCGAGATAGAGCACGGCATCGACGATGTCGGACATCTCGCCCATATGGCCGACGGGATGCAGCGCATCGAGCTGGGCGTGCGTCGCGACGGGATGCATCGGCGACTTGATGATGCCGGGCGACACCGCGTTCACGCGGATACCACGCTTGGCATATTCGATCGCCAGTGACTTCGTCGCGGCGCTCAACCCACCCTTGCTCAGCGAGGCCAGCACAGAGGGCACGTTCGAATTGGCCTGGTCGACCAGCGTCGTCGTGATCTGGACGACATGGCCGGACCCCTGCTTTTCCATCTCGGCGATGCCAAGCTGCGTGACGTGGAAGAAACCAGCGACGTTGGTGCCCATCACCGCTGCATAGTCCTCCGCCGTATACTGCGTGAACGGCTTTGCGACGAAGATACCGGCGTTGTTGACCAGCGTGTCGACGCGGCCGAAGCGGGCGACGGCTTGCGAGACCACGCGCTCGGCGGTCTTCCGGTCGGCGATGTCGCCGGCAATGGTGAGGACATCTTCATCGCCCGACGGCTTAATGGAGCGCGCCGTCGCGACGACGCGATAGTTGCGATCGCGAAAACCCTGGACCAGGGCGGCACCGATGCCCTGCGAAGCACCGGTGATGATGGCAACCTTCTGTTCGATACCCATGATGGGCTCCTGTTGTTGGCTTTCAGAACTGCGCCAGCAGCGGCTGGCTTAGTCGATGAGGTACGCCGCAGCGGGCCGGCTGCGAATACGCGCTGTCCGGCAGACACTCTTTCGCAGCGCGAACGAATGCCGGACCGGCTCCCGGCGGTGGTTGTCGCAGCGGGAGCGAACGCCTAGCTTGCAGTCGGAGCTCGATGGGCTGGCGGGAAACCTATGGATCGTCTGGATGCGATGAAGGTGTTTGTCCTTGCGGTGGACGAGGGCAGCCTCGCCGCCGCCGGCCGCAAGCTTGGCCGTTCGCCGGCGGCGGTGAGCCGCGCCATTGCTTTCCTGGAGCAGCGGGTCGGTGCCGAGCTGCCGCACAGGACCACACGCTCCATCAAGCTGAGCGAGGAGGGCGAGCGCTATGTCGCGGTCTGTCGCCGCGTGCTCACCGAGTTGGAGGAGGCCGACGACATCGCGGCCGGGCCGCGCACGGCGCCCCGCGGCTTGCTCACGATCACTGCGCCCGTGGTGTCGGGTGAGATGGTGCTGCGGCCGATCCTCGATGCGTTTCTCGACGCCTATCCGACCGTCTCGGCAAAACTCCTGTTGTTCGATCGCGCCGTCAATCTGATCGAGGAGGGGGTCGACGTCGCGCTTCGCATCGGTCATCTCGCGGATTCGGCAATGGTCGCGATGCGAGTCGGTGAGATCAGCCGCGTCGTGGTAGCATCACCGCGCTATCTGAAGCAGCATCCGCGCATTACCGAGCCCGGCGACCTCGCCAAGCACCAGATCGTCGCGATGGCGCACCTTCCCAATTCCTGGACCTTTGCACCGCAGGCCGGTTCGTCGGCCGCCCGCACGGTGCAGTTCACGCCGCGGCTCGTCGTCAACAGCACCTATGCGGCGGTGGCTCGACCGTCGCCGGCCGCGGTGTGGCGCGAATGTATTCGTACCAGGTAGGTGAGCAGGTTGGGCGCGGCGAACTCGAGATCGTCCTGGCCGGCCACGAGGATCCCGAGATGCCCGCGCATTTGATCTGTCCGCAGGGCCGGCTCTCGGTACCGAAGGTGCGGACCTTCACGGACTTTGCGGTGCCGCGGCTGAGGAAACAGTTTGCTCGGCTCAAGAACGGCATCACTGCCCGGTGAGCCGCTGCGGGCACGGGCAATGCGTTGTTTTGCGTATACGGCGGGTCGGGTGAATCGGCCATGTTGCCCGAACGGTTAACGCCGGATTAACCGCGGAGTCCTAGCCTGTCTCGGCCGGGGTTACTTGCAAGGCCGAGGTGAGCCCAATGGAAGCCCAGAGAATGGCGGTCGACGCCGTCGTGGCGTTGACCAATTGCGACCGCGACGCCGTCATCGCGTTCATCCGCCGCCTGTATCTTGCCGGCGTCACCGACCCCAAGCGCCTGACCTTCAAGGGCCTCCAGGCCCTGTCACGGGCCTGATTCGGCTCGGTTCGGCCTCAAGTTCCCAACCCTGATCTCTGGAGCGTGATTGCAACCCACCGGCGAATATCTTGCCGCTTGGGCCGCGTCGGGATAGATCACGTCCCCGGTTGAATCACCGGGGAATGGGGGAGATGTTAAAACAGCTTTTTGCGCCGCAACTCGTCATTTTCTATGTGCTGGCTGCATCGACGATCTACGTTCATTTCCGCGGCAAGCAGCGGCTGCGCTTAGCGCGCCAGCTCGGGGACCACTCCACCTATCTCGCGCCCTACAATGTGTTGATGTACGCGGGCTCGGCGGTGCCGAACAAGCCGGTGATCCCGGTGGAGCAGTTTCCGGAGCTGAAAGCCCTCAGCGAAAATTGGGAGACCATTCGCGACGAGGCCGTTCGCCTGTTCGACGAAGGCTTCATTCGCGCAGCGGCGAAGAACAACGATTGGGGCTTCTATTCGTTCTTCAAGAGCGGCTGGAAACGCTTTTACCTGAAATGGTACGATGACTTCCTGCCTTCGGCGCGCACGCTGTGCCCGAAGACGGTGGAGCTGCTCAACTCCATTCCGAGCGTGCATGGTGCGATGTTTGCGATGCTGCCGCCGGGCGGCAAGCTCGGCGCCCACCGCGATCCCTTCGCCGGTTCGCTGCGCTACCACCTCGGTCTTGTCACGCCGAACTCGAACAAGTGCCGCATCCTGGTCGACGGCGTCGAATGCGTCTGGCGCGACGGCGAGGCCTTTATGTTCGACGAGACCTTCATCCACAGTGCGGAGAATGCCACCGACGTCAACCGCATCATCCTGTTCTGCGACGTCGAGCGTCCGATGAAATACGGCTTCATGACCGCGATAAACCGTTGGGTCAGCCACCACATCGTCAAGGCCTCTGCAACCCAGAACGTCGACGGCGAGAGCGTCGGCCTGCTCAACAAGGTGTTCGGCAAGCTCTATGAGATCCATCTTGCGAGCCGCAAGGTCAAGGAATGGAATCGCAACGTCTACTACACGCTCAAATATTCGCTGACGGCGCTGATCCTCGGTATCATCGTGCTGTCGGCATTGCGGTGATCGCCTTTAGCGACGGTGCTTGTGTTCTTCGGAGCCATCAGGGCGTTGGTAACCGCGCAGCTCCGCGTATCGCTGCATTTGGCTCTGATCGAGCAGGGCGGTTGTCGATAGATGGTATTTGAGGTGGCTTTCGCGGAGCAGTGCCTGGGTTTCCGAAATGGCCACGAGGGCGGCCTTGAGTGACTCCGACGTCACGACGCGGGCGGAGAAGAGGCGGTCCAACTCCGTTTCCTGCTCGACCAGCTTGTTACCTAGCGGGACCGCCTCTTGCTTCATGGCATCGAAGAGGCGTTGAACCCGGATGCGCTGATCCGCGGTCAAGTCAAGCCGATCACCGAACTCGAGAACATGGCTCGGACCGGGATATCCATTGAGCTCGGCGGCAAGTGCCAGGCCCATGCCACGTCCGACTCGAAGACCGTCGATCTGCTGCTGCGACAGCGCCTTGATGGGGCGATGCTCAAGACCGGCATAGGGCTGAACGGACTGCGCGCTGGCAACGTTGCACGAGACGATAAGCGTGGCTGCAAGCAGGAGAAGGCGTCTCATGAGTCTGGCTCCATGAAATCGGCCCGGCTGGTCGATCGATCTCCACCGGTGCTCTCCACATATCTTGCTGGACGGTTCGCCTCATGGCAACAAAGATTGCCGCGATTGAGTTGCCGAACATGGAGCAGACGATGGCCTCCTTGCCGACCGCGAATACCGATATCACGCAGTTCTTTCAGCACTGGCTGGAGACCTTCGCGGGCTATGTCCGCGAGGTCGACTATGCTTCGGCGCGGCCGCTTTTCCATCCGGAAGTGCTGGCCTTCGGCACGCACAATGACGTCATTCCCGGCCTCGACCTATGGGTCACCACGCAATGGGACAACGTGTGGCCGAAGACGTCCGACTTCCGTTTCGTCATCAACCAGGCCTCGGTCCTGGCATCGTCCGATGACACGATAGCGACCGTGATCGTGCCGTGGACGAGCACGGGCTATCATCCCGACGGCAGCGCGTTTCCACGTCCCGGCCGGGCCACGATGGTGTTTTCAAGACATGGCGATGGTTGGCTGTGCGTGCATTCGCACATGTCGCTCAATCGGGGTGTGCCGCAGACAAGCCACGCCAATCGGCCGGTGAAGGCTTGGTAATGCCGCCGGGCTTGTGGGCCGACTAAAGTTTTACCCTCTCATCCCAGCTCGGTTGGAACCCTTGGAACCCAATGTCGTTTTTTCAGCAACAATAACAGGTGAAACCACGCAAGCGGGGGCCAATCTGAGGATGCGCTCCCATGGCAACCCTTGATCTCGACGCCACCCGACTTACCGCCCCCGAGCATCAGCGCCAGCTTCGCCGCGCCGTGATCGCCTCCACAATCGGGACCGCGATCGAGTGGTATGACTTCTTTCTTTACAGCACCGTCACGGGTCTGGTTTTCGCAAAGCTCTTCTTCCCTCACTCGGATCCCTGGGTCGGCACGCTGGAGGCGTTTGCGATCTACGCGGTCGGATTCGCCGCGCGGCCCGTCGGCGCGGCAATCTTTGGCCATTATGGCGACCGGATCGGACGTAAATCCACGCTGATCGCGACCTTGCTCTTGATGGGACTGGCGACCGCTGCGGTGGCCGTGGTGCCGACCTATGCCAGCATCGGTATCTGGGGCGCCGTGATCCTGACCGTGCTGCGGTTCATTCAGGGCGTCGGAGTCGGTGGTGAGTGGGGCGGCTCGGTACTGATGTCGATGGAATGGGCGCGCAACGACCGATCCCGTGGATTGATCGCATCATGGCCGCAGTTCGGTGTGCCCTGCGGGCTTTTCCTCGCCAATCTTGCCGTGCTGGTGTTCAGCCAGATGGCGGGTGATCAGTTCCTGGCATGGGGCTGGCGTATTCCCTTCGCGCTCAGCATCATCCTGGTCGGCGTGGGCCTCTATATCAGGCTCGGCATTCTCGAAACCCCGGTGTTCTCCAAGCTCGTGGCCGAACGCCAGGTCGATCGCACGCCGATGCTCACGGTGATCCGGGAATACCCGAAGGAGATCCTACTGTCTGCCTTTGCGCGCATGTCGGAGCAGGCGCCGTTCTACATCTTCACGGCCTTCGTGTTCTCCTATGGCATCGGCACCCTGCACGTATCGCGCGACTTCCTGCTGACCGCGGTGCTCTCGGCCTCGGTGCTGTCGTTCGTGTCGATCCCGCTGTGCGGACATATCTCCGATCAGATCGGCCGCAAGAACATGTATATGCTCGGCGCTGCCGTGACGGGCATCTTCGGCTTCGTCTATTTCGCCATGCTCAATACGGGGTCGCTGACCATCATCTTCCTCGCGATCATCCTGTCGCTGATTCCGCACGACATGCAGTATGGACCGCAAGCCGCCTTGATCGCCGAGAGCTTCACCGGACGCCTGCGCTACAGCGGCTCCTCGCTAGGCTATCAGCTCGCATCCGTGATCGCCGGCGGCCCCGCACCGCTGATCGCTACCTGGCTGTACGGCACGTTCCACTCGGCGACCGCGATCGCGATCTACATCGCGATTTGCGCGGTCGTGACGCTGGTGGCGACCGCGATGATGACCGATTACACGGGAAAGGACATCAACGCCGCGGGGGCGTACGAGCGACGAACTTGAATGCGCAAAAAAGCCCGGGACGCGATGCCCGGGGCTTTGCTGTCCCGTGATCTCGAGCTCAGCCTTATTCCGGCTGACCGATGCTCACCTTCAGCGTGCCGACGCCGTCGACGCCACATTCGAGCTTGTCGCCGGGCTGAAGCTGCGACACGCCGGCCGGCGTGCCCGTCATGATGATGTCGCCGGCGGCGAGCTTCACCTGCTGCGAGAGCTGCCAGATGATCTCGGGCACGTTCCAGATCAGCTCTGTGAGGTCGCCCTTCTGCGCTTCCTTGCCGTTGACCGTGAGCCAGATCTTGCCCTTGGCGGGGTGGCCGATCTTCGATGCCGGCTGCACTGCGGAGCAGGGCGCCGAATAGTCGAACGACTTGCCGACCTCCCACGGACGCTCCTTCTTGCGCGAGGCGATCTGCAGGTCGCGGCGGGTCAGGTCGATGCCGACGGCATAGCCGTAGACATGGTCGAGCGCCTTGTCGGCGGGAATGTTGAGGCCGCCGCTCTTCATCGCGACGATCAGCTCGACCTCGTGATGGAGATCCTTGGTCAGCGGCGGATAGGGAATGGTGGCGCCGTCGGGCACCAGCATGTCGGCGTGCTTGGCGAAGAAGAACGGCGGGGCGCGCTCGTCATTGCCCATCTCGCGGATGTGCTCGAGATAGTTGCGGCCGACGCACCAGATGCGGCGCACGGGATAACGGCCGCTTTCCCCGACGACGGGAAGCGAAGCCTGGGTCGGAAGCGGGATGACGTAGGGGGCGGCGTTCATGGTGCGATCTCGCTGCTCTTGAGGTGAAGGGAACTCTATGCGGTTGCGCTGATCGGCGCCAGAGCACCGGCGTCGTGATGTTGCAGGCGGAAGAACGAGGCGTAGCGGCCGCCGCGGCGGAGCAACTCGTCATGCCGGCCCTGCTCGACGATCTCGCCGGCCTCGACCACCAGGATCGCATCGGCGTGCATGATGGTGTGCAGGCGGTGCGCGATCACGATGGTGGTGCGGTTCTGGCAGAGATGCTCGATCGCCTCTTGCACCTGCCGCTCGGACTCGGAATCGAGCGCGGCGGTGGCTTCGTCGAGCAGGATGATCGGCGCGTTCTTGATCAGCGCGCGCGCAACCGCGATGCGCTGGCGCTGGCCGCCGGACAGCTGCGTGCCGTGCTCGCCGACGGGCGTGTCGTAGCCGAGCGGGAAGCCCATGATGAAATCATGCGCGCAGGCCGCCTTGGCGGCGTCGATGATCTGGTCTTCGGTCGCGCCCGCGCGGCCGAACGCGATGTTGCTGCGGATGGTGTCGCGGAACAGATAGACGTCCTGACCGACATAGGCGGTCTGGGCCCGCAGCGATTTTCGCGAGACCGCGCCGATCGACTGGCCGTCGATCACGATGTCGCCTTGCGTCACCTCGTAGAAGCGCAGCAGCAACCCCAGCACGGTCGATTTGCCGCCGCCGGAGGGGCCGACCAGCGCAGTGACCTTGCCGGGCTCGGCAACAAAGCTCATGCGATTGAGGACGGTCTCACCGTTGCGATAGGAAAAGCTGACGTCGCGCAGCTCGATGCGCGCAGTCGACAGTTTCAGCGCCGGCTTGTCGTCGTCGGAATGCTCGCTCGCGGGGCTGTCGACGACTTCCAGCAGCATGCGGGCGCCAACGAGCTGGCTGTTGAGGTCGATGTTGAGCCGCGCCAGCCGCTTGGCCGGCTCGGTCGCCATCAGGAACGCGGTCATGAAGGAAAAGAACGCGCCGGGCGTGGCGTTGAGGGCGACTACGCTATAGCCGCCGTAAAGCAAACAGCCGGCGACCGCGAAGCCGCCGAGCATCTCCATCAGCGGATTGGAGCGGTTGGCGACGCGAGCCATCTTGTTGGCGTTGCGCTCGACGATCGCGATGTTCTCGTCGATGCGGGTCTGCATGGTGTCTTCGAGCGTGAATGCTTTCACCGTGCGGATGCCCTGCAGCGATTCCTGCATCGTCTCCAGGATGTCGGCGGTGCCGGTGAACTGGTTGTAGGCGAGCCCCTTGATGCGCTTGACCAGCTTGCGCAGCACCAGCATCGCCGGTGGCACGGCGACGAGGCCGATGAACGACATCACCGGATCCTGCCACACCATCACGCCGATCATGGCGAGCAGCATCATGAGGTCGCGCCCGACGGCGTTGACCAGCATGCTGAGGACATCGGTGATGGACTTCGCGCCGGCCGTCAGCCGCGCCAGGAATTCCGACGAATGCCGCTCGGAGAAGAATCCGACGCTCTCGCGCATCAACTTGGCGAACAGCTGGCGCTGGTTGGTGGCGAGGATGGCGTTGGAGATCTTGGTCAGGATCACCATGTGGCCGTAGGTCGCCACGCCCTTGATGAAGAGCAGGATCACGGTGATGCCCGAGAACATCGCGATGCCCGGGATGTTCTTGTCGACATAGGCCTGGTTGATGACCTGGCCGAGCACGTAGGTCGCGCCCGCGGTCGATCCGGCGGCAAGCGCCATCAGCGCGAAGGCGACGAGGTAGCGCCGCCAGTAGATGATGCCCTGTTCCGTGACCAGGCGGCGAATCAGCACCGCTGCCGCATAGGGATCGTCGGTGATTTTCTTTGGAAACTGAGCCATCCGCAGTCCATTGACGGCACAGGAATAAGCCTGCCCGCGCGTCAGGGATCGAGCGGCCTCTGTGCCCGCTAAGCCAGCGCTTTTCAAGCCCAATTAGGGCTTGCGCTGGAATGGAATCTAGGCCGAGGCGGCGTGGCGGAGCTCGCCGTGGCGCTCGCGGAACAGCTTGTCCTCCCACGCCAGCGCATGCGCGGCGATGGTCTCGAGGTCGTCGTATTGCGGCTTCCAGTCGAGCAGGCCCCGGATCCGGCTGGTGTCGGCGACCATGGTCATGATGTCGCCGGGCCGGCGCGGGGCGTATTGTACGGCGAAGCTGCGGCCCGACACACGGCGCACCGCGTCGATGGTCTCCAGCACCGAGTAGCCGCGGCCATAGCCGCAATTGAGCGTCGTCGAGGCGCCGCCGTTGCGCAAATAAGCGAGCGCCGAGCGATGCGCCTGCGACAGGTCCGTGACATGGATGAAGTCGCGGATGCAGCTGCCATCCTGGGTCGGATAGTCGGTGCCGAACACGTCGATCTTGGCGCGCTGGCCGGTCGCGGCTTCCACCGCGATCTTGAGCAGGTGCGTGGCGCCGACGGTGGCCAATCCAATGCGCGCCTGCGGATCGGCGCCGGCGACGTTGAAATAGCGCAGGGTGACGTACTGCATGCCGTAGGCGGCGGCGACGTCGTGCAGCATGATCTCGGTCATCAGCTTCGACGAACCGTAGGGCGACAGCGGCCGTGTCGGCGCATGCTCGGGCACCGGCACCTGGTCCGGATCGCCGTAGACCGCCGCGGTCGAGGAGAAGATGAAGCGGTCGATGCCGCGCTTGACCGCGACGTTGAGCAGGTTGCGCGCGGTCGTGAAATTGTTTCGGTAATAGCCGAGCGGATCGCGCATCGAATCCGGCACGACCACCGAGCCCGCGAAATGGATGATGCTCTCGATGTTGTGCTGGGCGATCACGCCTTCGAGCAGGTTCTCGTCGCCGGCATCGCCAATGAACAGCGGCACGCCTTCGGGCAGATAGGACGAGAAACCGGTGGAGAGATCGTCGATCACGACGACGTCCTCGCCGGCTTCCGCCAGCGCCAGAACCGTGTGGCTTCCGATATAGCCGGCACCGCCGGTGACAAGCACAGTCATGATCTCACCCGTCCTCGATCAACGCTCCAAGCTAACGTTTACGTGGTGAAGAGTGGGTGTCGGCGCGGCTGAACTGGTCACTATGCTTAATGTTGCGTATAGGGACTTTCGAAACGGAGCGTAGCGTGGCGAATTCCCCAGGCGATCTCGAAGTGATCGTGCCAAATCTGCACAGGCGCTATTCCGGGGTCACCGCGACCAACCGGATGGTGGCGCCGCGGCTGGCAAAGCTGTTTCGCGCCGCGTGGTTCGGCTCCGACGCGCCGGAGGGGATCGCACGCCTGGGCGGTACCGATCTCCTGAGATTGTGGCGCCGCAAGGCACCGCTGATCTGGCACGCGCGCCGCAACAACGAGATGATCGCGGGTGTGCTGTTGCGCGCGCTCGGTTGGCCGCTCAAGCTCGTCTTCACCTCGGCGGCACAGCGCCATCATAGCTGGATCACGCGCTGGCTGATCCGGCGCATGGACGCGATCATCGCGACATCAGATCTTTCGGCCTCGTTCCTGAAGGTGAAGGCGACGGTGATTCCGCATGGCGTCGACACCGCAATCTATGCGCCGCCGCTCGACCGCACTGCTGCCTTCGCGGAAACCGCGTTGCCGGGCCGCTATGCGATCGGCTGCTTCGGCCGGGTACGCGCGCAGAAGGGCACCGATGTGTTCGTCGATGCGATGTGCCGCTTGCTGCCGCGCTATCCGGATTTCACCGCAATCATCGTCGGCCAGGTCACACCGGAGCAAACCGTTTTTGCAAACGACCTGAAGAAGCGGATCGAGGCCGCCGGCCTGCAATCGCGCATCGTCATCACGGGCGAGCTGCCGATCGCAGACGTGCAGCGCTGGTATCAGCGGCTGACCATCTACGCCTTCACCTCGCGCAACGAAGGTTTTGGCCTGACGTTGATCGAGGCGATGGCGGCCGGCAGCGCGCTGGTCGCCGCGCGCGCCGGCGCGGCCGAACTCGTGGTCGAGGATGGCGTGACCGGCGTGCTGATCCCGACCGGTGATGCGGACGCGCTGGCTGCAGCGGTCGAACCGCTGATGCGTGACGTGGCCGCCGCGATTGCTATGGGCGAGCGCGGGCGGGCACGGGTGCTCGCGCAATTCAGCCTCGATGCGGAGGCGTCACGGATCGGGGACGTCTATCGGCCGCTGCTTTGAGCATCGCCTTCAGGGCAGCAAACAAAAAATCGCGAAAACAACCCCATGCACAGTAGCCGAGGCCAACGAAATCAATGGCCTTGGCCGGCATCCCGAAGCTGCGGATTTTACGAAGTCGATTTGACTCGTCGGGCAAAACACCGGTATGATGTCATCGTCGGCATAGCCTCGACGGCCTTCAGGTCGAAGCCCTTGTCCCCACCTCACCCAGCACCCGCTGCGCAATCTCCACCACCTCGCTCGCCGCGATATCTCGCATGCAGCGGTGGTCGTTCATCTTGCAGATCGTGCTCTGGCAGGGTTGGCAGGAGAGCACGCTCTTGTCCTGCACCACGGTCGCGGCGAGGCCGTTGAGGGGGGCCCAGAGATAGGGGCTGGTCGGCCCGAAGATGCCCGTGGTCGGCGTGCCCAGGGCGGCTGCGATGTGCATCAGGCCGGAATCGTTGGAGATCGCGACGCCGGCTGCAGCCATGGCCAGCACGCCGTTGCGCAGATCATTGCCGGTGAGGTCCCGGACCCCCGGGCCGCCGGCCGCGACGATCTCCTGGGCCAGTCCCTTTTCCCCGGGGCCGCCGACAACCCAGACCTCAAGGCCGCGCTCGGCCAGCAAGCGGGCGGCCTCGGGATAGTAGGTCCAACGTTTTGAGACGCCGACCGAGCCGGGGGCCAGCGCCACCGCGGCGCCGGCGCTGAGGCCATTGGCCTGCCGCCAGCGGACGATGTCCTCGGCTTGAACCCGCAACTGCGGCACCGGCCATTCCGGAGGCAGCGGGGCGCCATCGGACTGGGCGAGGGCGGCGTTCTTGTCGATGAAGCGGGGCAGCTTCTTTTCGCCCCAACGCCAGCGATTGAGCAGGCCGAACCGGAACTCGCCGACGAAGCCGACCCTTTCCGGAATGCCGGCCAAAGCGGGCGCAATGGCGGCCTTCCAGGTCCGGGGCAGCACCAGGGCGGTGCCGTAGTTCCGCTCGCGCAGGAGCTTCGCCAAGCCGAGCTGGCGGCCCACGGCGAGTCGCCCGCGCGGCAGGTCCCAGACGATCGCTTCGCGCACGCCCGGCATGTAATCGACCAGGGGCGCGCATAGGGAGGTCGTGAGCAGATCGACCGGCCGGTTCGGCCAGCGCTCATTCAGGACCCGCACGACGGTGTGATTCCGGACGAAATCGCCGATCCACATGTAGGGGACGATCAGGATCGGGCGCGTGTCGCCCCGATCTGCCTCCCCATTAAATTGCGAATCTTGGTTCATTCGTTAAAGGGCCGGGGTGCGCTGATGTGGCGGTTCGGTTAGCCGCTCCGGGCCGGCAGGTAAAGCCGGCTGAGTGGCAATCCCAAAACCGCTTACACTTTGGCGGATCATGCGCTAGGGCAGAACCGGGCCGCAAAACTTCGGGCAGGCGGAATCTGGCAGGGAAGTTGGAATGTTGCTGGTGACCGGCGGGGCCGGTTTTATCGGATCGAATGTCGTCGCCGCGCTGAACGAGGCCGGCCGCAGCGACGTGGTCGTCTGCGATTTCCTTGGCAACGAGGGCAAATGGCGCAACCTCGCCAAGCGGCAGCTTTTGGATATCGTGCCGCCAGCTGAGCTGCCGGACTGGCTGCAGGGCCGCAAGCTCGATGCCGTGATCCATCTCGGGGCGATTTCCGCGACCACCGCGACCGACGGCGACCTGGTGTTCGAGACCAATTTCCGCCTGTCGATGCGCCTCCTGGACTGGTGCACGGCGAATGCGGTGCCGTTGATCTACGCCTCCTCGGCGGCGACCTATGGCGACGGCGAAGCAGGATTTGACGACGACAGCTCTGTGTCTGCACTGAAAAAACTGCGGCCGATGAACCTCTACGGCTGGAGCAAGCACCTGTTCGATCTCGCCGTCGCCAAGCGCGCCGCGAACGGCGAGAAGCTGCCGCCGCAATGGGCCGGACTGAAATTCTTCAACGTGTTCGGCCCCAACGAATACCACAAGGGCTCGATGATGAGCGTTCTGGCGCGCCGCTTCGACGACGTCAAAGCGGGCCGCGTCGTGCAATTGTTCAAGTCGCATCGCGAGGGCATCGCCGACGGCGATCAGCGCCGCGATTTCATCTATGTCGACGACGTCGTGCGCGTGATCATGTGGCTGCTGGCAACGCCCTCGGTGTCCGGGCTGTTCAATGTCGGCACCGGCAAGGCACGCAGCTTCAGGGACCTGATGTTGGCGGCTTATGCTGCGCTCGGCGCCGGCCCCAACATCGAATACATCGACATGCCCGAGCAGATCCGCGGCAGCTACCAGTACTTCACCCAGAGTGAGGTCGATCGCCTCCACCGCGCCGGCTACAATGGCGGTTTCACGACGCTCGAGGACGCGGTGAAGGCCTATGTCGGGGATTATCTCGACCGGCCCGACCGCTTCCGCTGAGGTCCATCACCATGCCGACGCCCATTCTCGATTTCGATGCCCTCGCGCAAGCCATCTCAGGCTGCACGGTGCTGTGCATCGGCGACATCATGCTGGACGAGTTCGTCTATGGCGAGGTGTCGCGGATATCGCCGGAGGCGCCGGCGCCTGTCATCGCGGCCCAGCGCAGCGAGATCCATATCGGCGGCGCCGGCAATGTCGCGCGCAACGTCGCCGCGCTCGGCGCGCGCTGCATCTTCGTCGGCCTCGTCGGCGAGGACGAGGCGGGCAGGCAGCTCGCCTCGACGCTTGCGGAGCAGGGCGCCATCGAAAGCGTGCTGGTGTGCGATCCCTCGCGTCCGACCACGCGAAAAGTGCGTTTCGTCTCCGAGCATTTTTCCACGCATATGCTGCGTGCGGATTGGGAGCAGGCACAGCCTGCTTCCGATACGATCGAGACCAAGCTGATCGAAGCAATCCTGCCGCAGATCGCGCGCGCCGACATCGTGCTGCTGTCCGACTACGCCAAGGGCGTGCTGACCGCCCGCGTCATCCGCCACACCATCGACGCCGCGCGAAAACTCGCTAAGCCCGTGATCGTCGATCCCAAAAGCGTAAACTGGGCGATCTATCGCGGCGCGACGCTGCTCACGCCCAATCGCAAGGAATTTTCGGAAGCGACCCGAAGCCGCGCCGACACGCCGCAGAGCATCGTCGATGCCAGCGAGGACGTAATGCGGCTCGCCGATTGCGAAGCGATCCTGGTCACCCAAGGCGAGCACGGCATGACGCTGGTGCCGCGCAACGGCGACGCCGTTCACGTTCCGGCGTTTCCGGTCAAGGTGCGCGACGTCTCCGGCGCCGGCGACACCGTTGCCGCGGCGCTCGCGGTCTCGCTCGCCACGGGCGCGGACTGGGACACGGCGCTTCGCATGGCCAGTGCCGCGGCCGCCGTCGCCGTCGGCAAGCAGGGCACCGCCAGCGTGAGTGCGGCCGAGCTGAAACGAAAAATATTGCCGCATGCCTATCTCGCGGCCGAGGAGAAGATCGTGCTCGAGCCCGGCGCGCTCGACGCGCAGCTCGCGGAATGGAAGAAGCAAGGCCAGCGCGTCGGCTTCACCAATGGCTGCTTCGACATCCTGCATCCCGGCCACGTCAAGGTGCTGACAGCGGCGCGCTCCGCCTGCGACCGCCTGATCGTGGGGCTGAACAGCGACGCCTCGGTACGGCGGCTGAAGGGCGCCGACCGCCCCGTTCAGGACGAGCGAGCGCGTGCGGAAGTGCTGGCGGCGCTCGAAGCCGTCGATCTCGTCGTTATTTTCGATGAGGATACGCCGATCGACCTGATCACCCGCATCAAGCCGAGCGCGCTGATCAAAGGGGGTGATTACACCCGCGAGCAGGTGGTCGGCCATGAGGTCGTCGAGGCCGCGGGCGGGACCGTGGTGCTGGTCGACATTCTCCAAGGCTTCAGCACGACGGCGCTGGTTCATCGCGCGCGGGGAGAGGGCAAGTGACGACGCTCGCCGGGGCGACGACCGGCCAGGTGCTGTGGCGGCGTCTGCGCAGTCCGGCGGCCTGGTCCGAGACGGTCGATCTGTTTGCGATCCTGACTGCGGCCTCGCTACCATGGTCGACGTCGCTTGCGGCGATATTCAATGTCCTGATGCTGCTCTGCATGGTGCCGTTCCTCGACGTCCGTGAGTTCCTGCAATCGCTCAAGCGTCCGATCTGTGTGGCGCCGATTGCGCTGGTCCTGGTCGCGCTGGTCGGGACGCTGTGGTCGGACGCGGCCTGGGGGCGCGCTTCTACGCAGTCAATCCGACCGTCAAGCTGCTGGTGCTGCCGATCCTGTTCTATCATTTTGCGCGCTCGCCGCGCGGACATTGGGTGTTTGTCGCCTTCCTGGTGTCCTGCGCGCTGTTGTCGGTGATGTCCTGGCTCGTCGCCTTCTACCCCGACCTCGCGCTCAAATCCGCCGGGCTGCTCACGGCGCTTGCGCTCGCCTTCTTCTTCAACATGGTGTTCGTGGTGGTATCGCGCACCGCGCTCATCACCATTCCGATCCTTCGGTGTGTTTGCGTTGCTTCATCTGAGATGGCGCAGCATCGCGATCATCTCCGCCGCCCTGCTCGTGGGCGCGGTTCTCGCCTGGCAGGCCTCGCCGCAATTGCGCAAGACCGCCGACAGCTTTGCCAGCGACTACACGCGCTATGTCGAAAAAGGCGAGTCGACCTCGGCCGGCTTGCGGCTCGAATTCTGGCGGAAATCCCTCGGCTTCTTCTCGGAGGCGCCGATCAAGGGGCACGGCACCGGCTCGACGCGTGGATTGTTCGAGCGGGCCGCGACGCCCGGCGATCAGAACCTGGCGTCCGCCGAGGTGATCGGCAACCCGCATAACAGACGCTGAACGTTGCCGTGCAACGGGGCATCATCGGCGTCGCCGTTCTCTACGCAATCTGGATCCTGCATCTGCTGTTGTTTCGTGGCGACGGGCTCGTAAACTGGGTCAGCCTCCTGGTCGTGATCCAGAACGTCTTCACCTCGCTGTTCAAATCCCACCTGTTCGACTTCCACGAGGGCTGGATGTACGTCATCGGCGTCGGCGTTGCCGGTGGCATGGTGATCCGGGCCCAGCAGCCCGAGGCGACGGCGGCAGTAGCCGGTTCCTGAACGGCCGCCCGGATGGCAAACCTTGACCGGCCAGCCTTGACTGGCATGTCTTAGCGAGATGGGTTATCAGCGCGGTCAGGTTGCACCTAACGGATTTTCATCGGTCAGCGGATGACGCGTCTTTCGCATCTCACCTTGCGCAATGTCATGATCGCGCTCCACGACCTGCTGGCAACCACGGCGGCGCTTTTTGCCGCCTTTTATCTGCGCTTCGAAGGCGGCGACGGCTTCTTCGACCGCCTGCCGCTGCTGATCCAGATCCTGCCCTATTTCCTCGCCTTCAGCGTGGTCGTGTTCTTCGTCTTCAACTTGACCACGACGAAATGGCGCTTCATCTCGCTGCCCGACGCGCTGAACATCATCCGCGTCGCGACCGTGCTGACGGTTGCGCTCCTGGCGCTCGACTACATCTTCGTCGCCCCCAACGTCCGCGGCGCCTTCTTCCTCGGCAAGGTGACCATCGTCCTCTACTGGTTCCTCGAGATCTCCTTTCTCAGCGCGTTGCGCATGGCCTACCGCTATTTCCGCTATACACGGGTTCGGCGTCACGCCCGCACCGGTGATGCCGCGCCGACGCTGCTGATCGGCCGCGCCGCGGATGCCGAGGTGCTGTTGCGCGGAATCGAGAGCGGGGCGATCAAGCGCATCTGGCCGGTCGGCGTGCTCTCGCCGTCGAGTTCCGATCGCGGCCAGTTCATCCGCAACGTCCCGGTTCTGGGCGGCGTCGACGACATCGAGGATGTCATCGCCGACTTCGCCAAGCGCGGTAAGGGGATCGCGCGCGTCGTGATGACGCCGACGGCATTCGAGCCGGAGGCCCATCCCGAATCGATCCTGGTGCGGGCGCGCAAGCTCGGCGTGATCGTGAGCCGAATGCCCTCGCTCGAGAGCGGCGATACGCCACGGCTCACGGCCGTCGCCGTCGAGGACCTGCTGCTGCGGCCGAGCGAAAAGATCGACTATGCGCGGCTCGAGGCCCTGATCGAGGGCAAGGCGGTGATCGTCACCGGCGGGGGCGGCTCGATCGGTTCCGAGATCTGCGAGCGTGTCGTCGCGTTCGGCGCCGCGCGCCTTTTGATCGTGGAAAATTCCGAGCCGGCGCTCTACGCGATCACGGAAACGCTCGCGGCGCTCGGCACTGCCGCTTCGATCGAAGGGCGGATCGCCGACATCCGCGACCGTGAGCGCATCATGCGCCTGATGGCCGAGTTCAAGCCGGACATCGTGTTCCATGCCGCCGCGCTCAAGCACGTGCCGATCCTCGAGCGCGATTGGAGCGAGGGCGTCAAGACCAACATCTTCGGCTCGATCAACGTTGCCGATGCCGCGCACGGCGCCGGTGCCGAAGCCATGGTGATGATCTCGACCGACAAGGCCATCGAGCCGGTGTCGATGCTCGGCCTGACCAAGCGCTTCGCCGAGATGTATTGCCAGGCGCTCGACCATGATCTTGCGGCCGGTCACGGCGGCGCCAGGCGGTCGATGCGGCTGATCTCGGTCCGGTTCGGTAACGTACTCGCGTCGAACGGCTCGGTGGTGCCGAAGTTCAAGGCCCAGATCGATGCCGGCGGTCCCGTGACGGTCACGCATCCGGACATGGTCCGCTATTTCATGACCATCCGCGAGGCCTGCGATCTCGTCATCACGGCGGCAACGCATGCGCTCGGAACGCAGCGCTCGGACGTGTCGGTCTACGTGCTCAACATGGGCCAGCCGGTGAAGATCGTCGATCTCGCCGAGCGCATGATCCGTCTCTCGGGCTTGCAACCCGGCTACGACATCGAAATCGTGTTCACGGGCATGCGGCCCGGCGAACGCCTGCACGAAATCCTGTTCGCCTCCGAGGAGCCGACCCGCGAGATCGGCGTCCCCGGCATCATGGCCGCGCAGCCGAACGAGCCGCCGATGCAGACGCTGCGCAAATGGATTGTGGCGCTGGAGCAGGCGATCGCGCGCGACGATCGGGCCACCATCAGGACCATCCTGAAGGACGCGATTCCGGAATTCGGGTCGACCGCGGCCTGATCAGGAGCAGGTCTCGACGCCCGAGTTCATCGCGCGGCTGGCCAAGGCTGCCGGCAAGAACTCGCGGCTGTTCGGCATGCCGCCGGACCTGCTCGGGACGATGCTGAGAGTGATGGGCCGCCAGGATACGCACGACAGCCTGGTCGGCTCGCTCGAGCTCAACCTCGTCAAACGCGATTGCGACCGGGTGGCAGCCGCAGGTGTCTCTCGAAAAGGGGCTGCGGCTGGCACTGCTGGCTCAGGACGCCTGAGGACGGGAGAATCGCCGCAGCACGATGCCGATCGCGATTGCGCCCGCCAGCAGCGCGATCAACGTGATCGTCATCGAGCCGGCGCGAGCGGTGACGATGGCAAGCCCCGCGAGCACGAGATTGAGCGCGAACACCTCCCCGATCACGCGGGAGACCGTGAAGCCGTGATCGGTGGCGCGCTGGTAGAAATGCGAGCGATGCGCCGACCAGAACTGCTCGCGCCTGGCGATGCGCCGGAACAGCGTGATGGTCGAATCCACGAGGTAATAGGCCGGCAGCAACAGCGCCGCGGCGGGCTGCCCGCGCCAGGCGAGCTCGAGCAGGCACCAGCCGAGCAAAAGGCCGATCGGCAGGCTGCCAACATCGCCCAGGAAGACTTTTGCGACCGGCTTGTTGAACGGCGCAAAGCCGAGCATGGCGCCACACAGCGCCGCGGCGATCAGCGCGGCCGGCCACGACAGATCGCCGAGCAGTCCCAGCAGCAGCAGCGCCGCGGTGACCGGCACCACTTCCGCCACCGTCATCAGGTCGAGCCCGTCCATGAAGTTGACGAGGTTCACGAACCACACGCCCGCCAGCAGGATCAGTCCGCGCTCCAGGGCGAGCGGCAGCGCCGGCACGATGCGCGCGGTCTCGGGCGTGGTGAACACGACGGCACCGACGGCTGCGGCCTGCAGCACGAGCCGTACCAGCACCGGCAGCGACTTGATGTCGTCGGCAAATCCGACCACGGCGATCAAGACTGTCGCAGCGATCAGCGCCGGCGGAATCGCGACGTTCGCCCAGACTGCCCAGGCTGATGCGACCAGCAGCGTCGCTGATATCACGGCAATGCCCGCACCCTGCGGGGTCGGGATGCGATGAGAGGACCGCGCGTTGGGCCGCGCCAATGCGTAACGCTGGAGCAGGGGGCGGCTGGTCCAGGTGATGACGCCCGACACCAGCGCGGCAATCGCAACGGCAAGCAGCGAGGGGACGGCGCCGAGCGCATCGATGGCCGCGCTCACTCCGGCACTCCGAGCGGCGCCGATCCCTGCGCGGCTTTCTCGGCGCTGAGGATCCAGACCAGACCGCCGATCGCGCCGACGATGAAGTACACGGCGCCGAACAGCAGCGAGACGTTGACGCCCTCGTTTGCGGCCAGGCCCGCGAAGCCGAACGCGAGGCCCATGGTGGCTTCCCGCACGCCCCAGCCGGCGATCGAGATCGGCATCATCGTGATCAGCATCACCGGTGGCACCAGCATAAAGACGTCGCTGAATCCGACCGGCGCGGCGATCGACTGCACGACGCACCAGGCGACCACGACGGCCAGCACATGCACGGCGAGCGACAGGATCAC
Source organism: Bradyrhizobium sp. Kon56 (assembly GCF_055807635.1). Taxonomy (NCBI): domain Bacteria; kingdom Pseudomonadati; phylum Pseudomonadota; class Alphaproteobacteria; order Hyphomicrobiales; family Nitrobacteraceae; genus Bradyrhizobium; species Bradyrhizobium sp. Kon56. The sequence goes on from NZ_JBVVOU010000019.1 coordinate 139,083, forward strand.
GACGGCCGGTCCGCGCGAGCGGCTGAAGATCACGCGGTTGGCGATCACGGCACAGGCGTGGATGTGATGCGTGGCCCACCAGGTTTTCAGCCAGTGCCATTTCAGCGCGCCGAAGACCAGGAAGCCGAGGCCACCCGCGAGCGCCGCGAGGTCGACGAGCAGCAGCGCCGAGCGTCCGTGCGGATCGGCGATGAGGCCGTAACTCCAGGGCAGGCTCGCGACGATCATGATCGCGAGCGCGATCAAACCGATCGCGCGGTCGACGAAGATCGAGTAGGTCGCAGCGCGCCAGCCGGCGCCGGCGCGCGCGACGAGCCACAGCCGGACCGCATCGCCGCCGATCGCCGAGGGCAGGGTCTGGTTGAAGAACGATCCGATCACGTTGTAGCGCATGGCCCGGCCGAGCTCGAGCGGGGCGCCGCATGCGGCGCTGATCTCGCGCCAACGCAACACGCCGACGAAGATTTGCAGGAACGTGACGGCGATCGCCAAGCCGATCCAGAACAGGCTGGTCAGGGTGAAGCGCGAAAACAGTTCGGACAGATCGACCTTGCGCAGCGCCAGGTACAGCAGCGCTCCGGAAATCAGGATCTTGGCCGTCGACAGCAGGATTCGGCGCATTTCGCCCGCATGAACAAGGGTTTTGAAGCAACCCGACGCAAGGCGCCGAATTCGGCCGCTTTGGTATGGTTTTGGCGCCGATCTTGCAATAGCGGTGATCAGGAGCCCGCATGCAGGGCGGCGGGGCTATTGCGGCCCCGCCGATGCGGAGGCTAAAGAGGCGCCGCGGGCGAAAGATCGAGCGACGGATCGGGCGAAGCGGTCCTTGGGAACAGGATGAGGGATCACCGCAGATCGTCCGGCTGCCGCAAATGCGCCGTCTAAGGTCTACAATGTCGGCAACCACCACGCGGAAGAGCTGATGCACGTCGTCGGAGTTCTGGAGCCGGAGCTGGGTCGGACGGCGATCAAAGAATTGCTGCCGAGAGACCTTTTGGAAACGTTCGCGGATGTCGAGGATCTGATGCGCGATAGCGGCTTTGCACCGTCAACGCCGATCGCGCACGGAATTCGTAATTTTGTCACCTGGTATCGGAACGACCTCAAGGTTTGAAATGACGATGGACAAACGCATTATCCCCCTGATCATGTGCGGCGGTGCCGGAACGCGGCTGTGGCCGGCTTCGCGCGAGGTGCGCCCCAAGCAGTT
>NZ_JBVVOU010000020.1:0-132520 GCF_055807635.1 Bradyrhizobium sp. Kon56
CACCTTGCGTATCGCCATCGCTATTTCGGGCGTGCGCGCGTTCTGAATGTTGATGTCCTGCCGCTTGACGCTCGCCTTGTGCCGCAGCGTCAGCACGATGGCGCCGATCATCGCGACCAGCAGCACCATGCCCGAGAGCTGGAAGTAGTGGATGTACTTGGTATAGAGCACCAGGCCGAGCGCCTCGGTATTGGAGACGTTGGTCGGGATCGCCGCCGTGATCGTCTTGGCGACGCCGGGGTTGATGACCCAGAAGCCGACCGTGAGCAGCAGCTCGAACAGGAAGATGCCGCCGATCACGAGGCCGACCGGCAGGTATTCGATGAAGCCCTCGCGCAGCTCGAGGAAGTCGACGTCGAGCATCATGATCACGAACAGGAACAGGACCGCGACCGCACCGACATAGACGACGATCAGGATCATCGCGAGGAATTCGGCGCCCATCAACACGAACAGACCGGAGGCGTTGACGAAGGCCAGGATCAGGTACAGCACCGAGTGCACGGGATTGCGCGAGACAATCACCATCACCGCCGAGGCGACACAGACGCCGGCGAACAGATAGAAGAACAGCGCGGGAAGGATCATGCTCTCATCTCACCGGTACGGCGCGTCGAGTTCGATCGCTTTCGCGATCTCGCGTTCCCAGCGGTCGCCATTGGCGAGCAGCTTGGCCTTGTCATAGAACAGTTCCTCGCGGGTCTCGGTCGCGAACTCGAAGTTCGGACCTTCGACGATGGCGTCGACCGGACAGGCTTCCTGGCAGAGGCCGCAATAGATGCACTTCACCATGTCGATGTCGTAGCGCACGGTGCGGCGGGTGCCGTCGTTGCGGCGCGGACCGGCCTCGATGGTGATGGCCTGGGCCGGGCAAACCGCTTCGCACAGCTTGCAGGCGATGCAGCGCTCTTCTCCGTTCGGATAGCGGCGCAGCGCATGCTCGCCGCGGAAGCGCGGGGAGATCGGGCCCTTCTCGAAGGGATAGTTCAGCGTCGGCTTCGGCTGGAAGAAATAGCGCATGGCGAGGAAGAACGCCGAGACGAATTCCGACAGCAGAAGCGAGCGTGCAGTGGCGTTGATGTTGATACCCATGACGGCCCTCACTTCGGCGCGATGTCGGCGAAGTGCAGCACACCGGCCACCACGATCACCATCGCCAGCGACAACGGCAGGAACACTTTCCAGCCGAGGCGCATCAGTTGATCGTAGCGGTAGCGCGGCACGATCGCCTTGGCCATCGCGAACAGGAAGAACATGAAGAACAGTTTCAGCGAGAACCAGATGATCCCCGGCACCCAGTTGAAGGGCGGCAGGTCCACCGGCGGCAGCCAGCCTCCGAGAAACAAGATCGTCGCCATCGCGCACATCGTGGCAATCGCGACATACTCGCCGAGCATGAACAGAAGATACGGCGTCGAGCCGTACTCGACCATGAAGCCGGCGACGAGCTCGGATTCTGCTTCGACGAGGTCGAACGGCGGGCGGTTGGTTTCAGCCAGCGCCGAGACGTAGAAGATCACGAACATCGGGAACAGCGGCCAGACGTACCAGTTCAGGATGGTGAGCTGCGGCAGCCCGATCAGGCTGGCGAGGCCGCGGACATGCTGCGCCTCGACCACGGCCGAGAGGTTCAGCGTGCCGGCGCAGAGCAGCACCGTGATGATGACGAAGCCGATCGAGACCTCGTAGGACACCATCTGCGCCGCCGAGCGCAGCGCCGCGAGGAACGGATATTTCGAGTTCGACGACCAGCCGGCCATGATGATGCCGTAGATCGACAGCGACGAGATCGCGAAGATGAAGAGAACGCCGACGTTGATGTCGGAGATCACCCAGCCGAGATTGGTAGGGATCACCGCCCAGGCCGCGAGCGCGAGCACGCACGAGACCAAGGGAGCAAGAAGAAACACGCCCTTGTTGGCGCCGGACGGGATGATCGGCTCCTTCAGCACGAACTTCAGGAGGTCGGCGAAGGATTGCAGCAGGCCCCAGGGACCAACCACGTTCGGGCCGCGGCGGATCTGCACCGCCGCCCAGATCTTGCGGTCGGCGAGCAGGATGTAGGCGATCGCCACCAGCAGAACGACCAGCACCAGGACGCTCTGCGCGATCATGATGATCAGCGGCCAGAGGAACCCGGTCCAGAATGCGCTTTCGAAGAATTCCATCGGCTCACTCCGCTGCGGTCAGCATCTGCCCGGAGGCAAGCCGCGAACATTCCGCCATCACGGCGGACGCACGCGCGATTGGGTTGGTCAAATAGAAGTCCTCGACAAGCGGCTTGAACGGGGCCTTCTCCGTCGTGCCGCCCTTCCCCGCGAGCTTCCTGATCTGGTCGGCCGAGCCGGGCTCGGTCTGGTCGAGACGGATCAGATGCGGCACCGCCTTGAAGATCGCCTGGCGCAGGGCCGAAAGCGAGTCATAGCCGAGCTTCTTGCCGAGCGCCTCCGACAGCGCGCGGATAATCGCCCAGTCCTCGCGGGCCTCGCCCGGCGGGAATGCGGCCCGTCCGGTCATTTGCACGCGGCCTTCGGTGTTGACGTAGATCGCGGACTTCTCGGTATAGGCGGCGGCCGGCAGGATCACGTCGGCGCGATGGGCGCCGCGGTCGCCGTGGGTGCCGATATAGACGACGAAGGTGCCGTCCGACGGCTTGATCTCGTCGGCGCCGAGCAGGAACAGCAGATCGAGCGTCCCGAACGTCGTCATCTGCGCCGCGTTCAGTCCGCCCTGACCGGCGACAAAGCCGATGTCGAGCGCCCCGACGCGCGAGGCGCTCTCATGCAGCACGCCAAAGCCGTTCCAGCCGTCCTTGAGCGCGCCGACATCGAGCGCGAGCTTAGCAGCGGCGGCGAGAATGGCGGCGCCGTCGTGGCGCGAGGCGGCGCCCGCACCGACCAGGATGATCGGGTTCTTGGCGTTCTTCAGCACATCCATGAAGGAGTGCTTGCCGGCCGCGAGCTCGCCCAGCGTGTCGGTGCCTGCGCCGAGATGGTCATAATCGTAGGTGAGGTCGGCCTTGGCGCCGATCACGCCGACCTTGAAGCCGCCGGCGCGCCAGCGCTTGCGGATGCGGGCGTTGAACACGGCCGCTTCTTTCCGCGGATTGGCGCCGATGATGAGCAGCGCATCGGCCTGCTCCACGCCGGCGAGCGTCGGATTGAAGATGTAGGAGCCGCGGCCGAGCGCGGGATCGAAGGCGTCGCCGCCCTGCACCGCCAGATTGGCCGAGCCGTATTTGGCCAGCAGATCCTTCAGCGCGAACATCTCTTCGACGCCGGCGAGGTCGCCCGCGATCGCGCCGATGCGCTTGCCGTCGGTGCGGGCCGCTTTCGCGGCGATCGCGGCAAAGGCCTCGGGCCAGTTCGCCGCGCGCAGCTTGCCGGCTTCGCGGATATAGGGCCGGTCGAGACGCTGGGTGCGCAGGCCGTCGACGACGTGACGGGTCTTGTCGGAGATCCACTCCTCGTTCACGGCCTCGTTGATGCGCGGCAGGATACGCATCACTTCGCGGCCGCGGGTGTCGACGCGGATCGCGGATCCCACGCCGTCCATCACGTCGATCGACTGGGTCTTGCGGAGCTCCCACGGGCGCGCGGCGAAAGCATAGGGCTTCGAGGTCAGCGCGCCGACCGGGCAGATGTCGACGAGATTGCCTTGCAATTCCGAGGTCAGCGCGTGCTCGAGATAGGTCGTGATCTCCATGTCCTCGCCGCGGCCGGTCGCACCCATTTCGGGGGCGCCGGCCACTTCCGCCGAGAAGCGGACGCAGCGGGTGCACTGGATGCAGCGGTTCATCGAGGTCTTGACCAGCGCGCCGAGATATTTGTCCTCGACCGCGCGCTTGTTCTCGGCGAAGCGGCTGGTGTCGACACCGTAGCCCATCGCCTGGTCCTGGAGGTCGCACTCGCCGCCCTGATCGCAGATCGGGCAATCCAGCGGATGGTTGATCAGAAGGAATTCCATCACGCCTTCGCGCGCCTTCTTCACCATCGGCGAACGGGTGGAGATCTCCGGCGGCTCGCCCTTGGGACCCGGACGGCAATCGCGCACGCCCCAGGCGCAGCTCGCGACCGGCTTCGGGCCGCCCTTCACCTCGACGAGGCACATCCGGCAATTGCCGGCGATCGACAGCCGCTCGTGATAGCAGAAGCGCGGAATCTCGGCGCCGGCCGCTTCGCACGCCTGGAGCAGCGTGTATTCGGCGGGGACATCGATCTCTTTACCGTCGATGATGAGCTTGGTCATTCTCTCTACTCCGCCGCGACCATGTTCATGGGATCGCGGACGCCGATATCGTCGATGTCGGACTTGTGCGAATATTGGTCGATGCGCGCTTCGATCTCATGACGGAAATGCGCGATCAGGCCCTGGATCGGCCACGCCGCCGCATCGCCGAGCGCGCAGATGGTGTGACCTTCGACCTGCTTGGTGACTTCCAGCAGCATGTCGATCTCGCGCTTGTGGGCGCGGCCTTCGGCCATGCGGGTCAAGACGCGCCACATCCAGCCGGTGCCTTCGCGGCACGGCGTGCACTGGCCGCAGCTCTCATGCTTGTAGAAATAGGAGATGCGGGCGATGGCGCGGATCAAATCGGTCGACTTGTCCATCACGATCACGGCCGCGGTGCCGAGACCCGAGCGCAGCTTGCTCAAGCTGTCGAAATCCATCGGCGTGTCGATGATCTGCTCGGCCGGCACCATGCGCACGGAGGAGCCGCCGGGGATCACGGCCTTGAGGTTGTCCCAACCACCGCGGATGCCGCCGCAATGCTTCTCGATCAGCTCACGGAACGGAATGCCCATGGCCTCTTCGACGTTGCAGGGCCGCTCGACATGGCCGGAGATGCAGAACAGCTTGGTGCCGACATTGTTCGGACGACCGATGCCGGCGAACCATGCCGCGCCACGGCGCAGGATGTCGGGCGCAACCGCGATCGACTCGACATTGTTGACGGTGGTCGGGCAGCCGTACAGGCCGACATTGGCCGGGAACGGCGGCTTCAGGCGCGGCTGGCCCTTCTTGCCTTCGAGGCTCTCGAGCAGCGCGGTTTCCTCGCCGCAGATATAGGCGCCGGCGCCGTGGGCGACGTAGATGTCGAAGGGCCAGCCGTTGACGTTGTCCTTGCCGACCAGCTTGGCCTCATAGGCCTGGTCGATCGCCGCCTGGAGATGCTCGCGCTCGCGGATGAACTCGCCGCGGACATAGATGTAGCAGGCATGCGCGTTCATCGCGCAGCTCGCGATCAGGCAGCCCTCGATCAGGAGATGCGGATCGTGCCGCATGATCTCGCGATCCTTGCAGGTGCCGGGCTCGGATTCGTCGGCATTGACGACGAGATAGCTCGGCCTTCCGTCGGTCGACTCCTTCGGCATAAACGACCATTTCAGGCCGGTCGGGAAGCCGGCGCCACCGCGGCCGCGCAGCCCCGACGCCTTCATCTCGTTGATGATCCAGTCACGGCCCTTGTCGATGATGTTCTTCGTACCATCCCAGGCGCCGCGGCGCCGCGCGCCCTCGAGGCCCCAATCGTGGAGGCCGTAGAGGTTCTTGAAGATGCGGTCCTTGTCCTCGAGCATGTCAGTGCTTTCCGATCAACGGTTGGCTTGCTTGTAGGCAAGCCCGGCGGCGCAGACGGCGAAGGTCAGCGCCCAGAGCAGACTGGATTCCAGCGACGCGTTCAGTGCGAAGCGCTGAAGCAGGAAAATGAATGTGGCCGCCACGGCGGAATGCATTGCGACGAAGCCCCACTTCTTCACAACACTGCTCCCTTCAACTGGCGGTGAGAGATCACGCATCAGGTGATTTCCTTCAGCGTGGTCGGCCCACCGGTCGGCGCCGAGAACTGGCGGCCGTTCTGCGGACCGGGCTTGGGCGGATTGCCCGAGGCAAAGCCATCGAGCACCTTGCCGAAGCTTTCCTTCGTCAGATCCTCATATGTGTCCTTGCCGATCAGCACCATCGGCGCATTCACGCAGGCACCGAGGCACTCCACCTCTTCCCAGCTGAAATTGCCGTCCTTGGAGAGATGGAAGGGCTCGTGATGAATGCGGTGCTCGCAGACGTGGATCAGATCCTCAGCGCCGCGCAGGCGACACGGCGTGGTGCCGCAGACCTGGACGTGGGCCTTCTTGCCGACCGGGGCGAGCTGGAACATCGTGTAGAAGGTCGCGACCTCGAGCACGCGGATATAGGGCATGTCGAGCATGTCGGCGATGACGCGGATCGCGGCTTCCGAGACCCAGCCGTCGTGCTGCTCCTGCGCCCGCCAGAGGATGGCGATGACGGCCGAAGCCTGGCGTCCGGCCGGATATTTCGCGATCTGCTGCTTGGCGAACGCGAGGTTCTCCTCCGTGAACGCAAAGCTCGCGGGCTGGACTTCCTTCGATGCTAATCGGCGAACGGACATCTCTTCAATCTCTCACTGCACGCGGCGCGCTGTTTTCGCATTCAGGGCATTGATCCTGTCCTGCCAGAATGCGCTTGCGGTGCCGAAAACATTGTAGCCGACGTGGGTGGAGACCTTGATGCGGTCGAGGATCGACAGCTCGGTCACCGTTTCCATACGTCGGGTGCTGGGATCGTAGACGATCAGCTTCAGCGGGGTGTGTTCGAGGATGTAGCGCGAAACCGCGTGCGAACGGTCGCTGCCGTGCTCCTCGCACATGACGACGCTGTCGGCCTGGAGCAGCCGGGCGCCGCCCTTGATCGCCTCGATCTCGACGCCCTCGACGTCGAGCTTGATCAGGTACTTGCCGGTGCCTGCGATCTTGCCGTCGTCGATCAGATTGTCGAGCGCAATGACCGGCACGTCCTCGCCGCCCGCCGACGCATCGCCGGCGATGCTGAAGGCCTCGTGCTTGGTGCCTGACAGACGCGCGGTGCCACGGGCCGCGCCGATCGCGCATTTCATGGTCTCGAAGCGGCTGGCGTTAATGCGGGCGTTGTTGTCAAGCTTCGGATAGTTCTGCCCCGACGGCTCGATCGCGATCGCCTTGTGCGAGCCGAACGGCTTGCTCGACACCAGCACCGACCAATAGCCGTAATTCGCGCCGCAATCGAGCAGCGTGTAGTCGACGTCGATGGAATCGGCGAACAACAGCTCCAGCTCGTCCTCGTAATTGTAGGAGCGGTTGAGCAGCTTGCTCCAATAGCCGTCGCCGTAGGGAAATTCGAACACGGCGTCGGGGTTGAGCTTGATCGCGATGTTGCGCTCGGGCAGCGTCTTGCGCAGCAGATTGGCGCAGGCGATGTAGCCCATATGCGAGAAGTGCGACGAGATCTTCGATCCCGTCACCAGCGCCAAGGCAGCCGTCCGCTCCCACAGGTTGGCCCCTTCAAGGGCCCCCGAGGCACGGTCAAACTGGATCGGCGCCTGCGCCATCACCGATCGACCTCTCCGAACACGATGTCGAGCGAGCCGAGGATCGCCGAGACGTCGGCGAGCAGATGACCGCGGCAGATGTGGTCCATCGCCTGCAGATGCGCAAAGCCGGGCGCGCGGATCTTGCACTTGTAGGGCTTGTTGGTGCCGTCCGAGATCAGAAAGACGCCGAACTCGCCCTTCGGCGCCTCGACCGCGGCGTAGACCTCGCCGGCGGGCACGTGGACGCCTTCGGTGTAGAGCTTGAAGTGGTGGATCAGCGCTTCCATCGAGCGCTTCATCTCGCCACGGCGCGGCGGCGCGACCTTGTTGTCCTCGACGACGACGGGACCCTTCCCGTCGGCCGCGTTCAGCTTCTGGATGCACTGCTTCATGATGCGCACGGACTGGCGCATCTCTTCCATGCGGATCAGATAGCGGTCATAGCAGTCGCCGTTCTTGCCGATCGGGATATCGAAATCCATCTCGGCGTAGCATTCATAGGGCTGCGACTTGCGCAGATCCCACGCCGCGCCCGAGCCGCGCACCATCACGCCCGAGAAGCCCCACTCCCAAGCTTCCTTCAGCGACACGACGCCGATGTCGACGTTGCGCTGCTTGAAGATGCGGTTGGCGGTGAGCAGCCGGTCGAGATCTTCGACCACTTTCAGGAACGGATCGCACCAGGCGTCGATGTCGTCGACCAGCTTCTGCGGCAGGTCCTGATGCACGCCGCCGACGCGGAAATAGGCTGCGTGCATGCGACTGCCGGAGGCGCGCTCGTAGAACACCATCAGCTTTTCGCGCTCTTCAAAGCCCCACAGCGGCGGGGTCAGCGCGCCGACGTCCATCGCCTGCGTGGTGACGTTGAGCAAATGCGACAGGATGCGGCCGATCTCGCAATAGAGCACGCGGATCAGCTGCGCGCGGCGCGGCACCTCGATGCCGAGCAGCTTTTCTGCAGCCATGCAGAAGGCGTGCTCCTGGTTCATCGGCGCGACGTAGTCGAGGCGGTCGAAATAAGGGATCGCCTGCAGATAGGTCTTCTGCTCGATCAGCTTTTCGGTGCCGCGATGCAGCAGACCGATATGCGGATCGACGCGGGCGACGACTTCGCCGTCAAGCTCCAGCACCAGGCGCAGCACGCCGTGCGCAGCCGGATGCTGCGGTCCGAAGTTGATCGTAAAGTTGCGAAGCTGTTCGGGTTGCTCGTTCATGATCAGACCTTCGGCCCCGCTTTTTCATCGCCCGGAAGGACCGGATAGTCGGCGCCCTCCCACGGGGACAAAAAGTCGAACTTGCGGAATTCCTGGTTGAGCCTGACCGGCTCGTACACCACCCGCTTCTCCTGGTCGTCGTAGCGGACCTCGAGGAAGCCGGTGGTCGGGAAATCCTTGCGCAGCGGATGACCCTCGAAGCCGTAATCGGTCAGGAGGCGGCGCATGTCGGGATGACCGACGAAGATCACGCCATAGAGGTCATAGGCCTCGCGCTCGAACCAGTCGGCGCCGGGAAACACCTCGATCAGCGACGGCACCTGCGTGGTCTCGTCCGCCTGGGCCTTGAGCCGGATCCGCGCGTTCAAGGTCGGTGACAGGAAGTGATAGATCACGTCGAAGCGTTTTTCGCGCGACGGATAATCCGCGGCCGTGATGTCGGTGAAGTTGATGAAGCGGCAGCTCGGGTCGTCGCGGAGGTACTTGACCACCTCGACGATTTTGCTGACCTCGACATCCACCGTGAGTTGGTTGAAGGCCACCGAATGACCGATGGCGGCGCCCGGAAGGGCGCTAACGATCGTCTGCCCCAGGGCGTCGAGCTTGGCGTCGTCCATGACGTAAAACCTTAGCGTTCGATTGTGCCGGTGCGGCGGATCTTCTTCTGCAGCAGCAGCACGCCGTAGAGCAGCGCTTCCGCCGTGGGCGGGCAGCCCGGCACATAGATGTCGATCGGCACGATGCGGTCGCAACCGCGCACGACCGAGTAGGAATAGTGATAATAGCCGCCGCCGTTGGCGCAGGAGCCCATCGAGATGACGTAGCGCGGCTCGGGCATCTGGTCGTAGACCTTGCGCAACGCAGGCGCCATCTTGTTGGTCAGGGTCCCCGCGACGATCATCACGTCCGACTGACGCGGTGAAGCGCGCGGCGCGAAGCCGAAGCGCTCGACGTCGTAGCGCGGCATCGAGACCTGCATCATCTCGACCGCGCAGCAGGCGAGACCGAAGGTCATCCACATCAGCGAGCCGGTGCGCGCCCAGGTGATGAGGTCGTCGGTCGCGGCCACGAAGAAGCCCTTGTCGGACAGTTCCGAATTGACCTCGAGGAAGAACGGATCATTGGCCCCGACCGGCTTGCCGGTCGACGGGTCCAGGATGCCCTTGGGGGCCGGCGCGAGAACCGGACCGGCGGACGACGTAGGGGTCAATCCCATTCCAGTGCGCCTTTCTTCCATTCATAGGCGAACCCGACCGTCAGCACGGCGAGGAACACCACCATGGACCAGAAGCCGGTCGCGCCAAGCTTGCCGAACGCCACCGCCCAGGGAAACAGGAACGCCACCTCGAGGTCGAAGATGATGAAGAGGATGGCGACGAGATAGAAGCGGACGTCGAACTTCATGCGGGCGTCGTCGAAGGCGTTGAAACCGCACTCATACGCCGACAGCTTTTCCGGGTCCGGCTGCTGGAACGCCACGATGAACGGCGCGATCAGCAGCACCAGGCCAATGAGGCCCGCTACCCCTATGAAGACGACGAGTGGAAGATAGTTCTGCAGAATGCCGCTCATTGACGAGCCCTTTTTCCCGCAGCCTCGGGACAGCCACGGATTCGTCCAGTTTGGAATTGTTCTGAGCCTTAGCGCAGTGCACCAATGGGCGCAAGACACGCTCTTTTTAGGCCCTTTGTCGCCCTCAGAACGGTGGAAATCCCGGAATCACCCCGCGGCTGGTATGGAGCAGATCGACAGCCCCAGCAAGGGCGCCCCGATCAGTCCACACGCGCTGGGCCGTGACGTCCGTGGTTGGGAAGGCTCACTTTATCTAGGCCGCGACGCTGCAAAGTCCAGATTATAACGAGGCCAAGCGCGCCCATTATCGGGCGAGCGACCCGGGAGCCATGCATCACGATCGGACCTGGGCTCGTCTGGCGAATGTGTCGGGCAGGAGGCGCCCACTTCGCCGCAGCGGAAAATGGGTGGCGAGCGCGGCGGCGACATGGCTGGGTCGTCGCGCGCCGCACTCGCATGAGCTTCGGGCCGGGGGGCATGGCCCGCGAGCTCATCGATCTCGTGGTGGAAGCCGGCGACGGGCCGGTCAGGCTCTCACGATGGCCTTCCCTCGCCTGTTCTCGTCATTTGCCTCACCATTTGTAGGAGACGCTGGCGGTGACGCGCCGGCGGTCGCCGTAGAAGCAGGATGACGCCGCCGCGCAGCTCGCGACGTAGATCTTGTCGGTCAGGTTGATCACGTTCAGCGCGGTGCGCCAGTTCTGCCATTCATAGTGGAACGCGAGATCGCCGAGCACGACCGCGGGAACCTCGAGGGTATTGGCGGTATCCGCCCACGACGAACCGATATAGCGGAGACCGCCGCCGAAGCCGAACCCCGCGAGTGGCCCGTCCTTGAAGGTGTAGTCCGCCCAGCCGGACACCAGGAGCTCAGGCGTGTTGGTCGGGGTCTTGCCGACCAAAGACGGGTCCAGATCCCTGCTGTTGAACAAATGGTAGGCCGTGAACGAGCCGATCAGCTTCAGCTCACGCGTGGCGTTCGCCACCGCTTCGAGCTCGATGCCGCGCGAGGTCACCTCGCCGGTCTGGTTCTGCAAGGTCGTGACGACAGGATCGGTCGTTGCCACATGCTGACGTTTCAAGTCGAACACCGAAGCGGTGAAGTAGCCGTCAAATCCCCGCGGCGCGACCTTCACGCCGATTTCCGTCTGTTGGCCGGTCTCCGGCAGGAACAGCTGGTTTTGCGCGTTGAGGCCGATGATCGGATTGTAGCTCGTGGCGTAGGACACATAGGGCGCGATGCCGTTGTCGAAATTGTAGATCAGCCCGGCGCGCCCGCTGAACCTGCTGTCGTCGCGGCTGGCAAGCGTGGCGCCGGTATCACGGGCAGCCTGCGTCGTCTCGACCCAATCGTTGCGGCCGCTCAGCACCAGCGTGAAGTTGCCGAGCTTCATCTGGTCCTGAAGATAGGTGCCGGCCTGCTTCTGCGTGATCTGGAAGTTGCGGAACGGTGCGCCCGTCAACGGAATGTCAAACCCGTAGGCGGGATTGAAGACGTTGATCGAAGGGACGGTGCCGAAGTTGAAAGCCTGATAATCGTCGATCTGGTAGCCCTTTAAATCGACCCCGAACAGCATCGTATGCCGCACCGCGCCGGTGTTGAAGCGGTACTCCAGCTGATTGTCGAGATTGGCCTGGTTGGCGGTGTTCTTCGCATACCAATTATAGCGACCGAGACTGGCCGTGTTGATGTCAGCCCAATTATTGCCGACATAGCCGCGATAGGTCACATCGACATGGGCAAAGCGCGCATTCTGCCGGAACGTCAAATCGTCGGTGAGATTGCGCTCGAACTGATAGCCAAGCATCTCCTGCTCGCGCGTGAACTTGTCGACGCTGGGATCGCCAGCGAAAAAGCTGGTCGGGATCTTGCCGAACCGAGCGTTGGTCACCGTGCCCTCATAGGGCAGGAAGTTGATGCCACGGGTTTCCTGCCGGGAAGCTGAAGCCAGTACCGTGAACCTCGTGTCGGCGTCCGGCTTCCAGGTCACCGACGGCGCGATGAAGTAGTTGTTGTCCGGCGTGAAATTGACCTGCGTGGGGCCGTTCTGGACCTGACCGACGACGCGGTAGAACAGCTTGCCGTTCTCGTGGCTCGTTGCGACCGGACCGGCAACATCGAAGCCGACATAGGCGTTGCCGAAATTGTTGACGCCGGTCTCGATGAAACGGACGGGCTCCGCCGGCGGCATCTTGCTGATGACGTTGACGATGCCGCTCGGGCTCGATCCGCCATAGAGCACGGCCGATGGACCGCGCAGCACCTCGACGCGCTCCATGTTGGGCGTCTGGAGCTTCCAGCTCGCATAGGAGGTGTAGAACAGCTGCATGCCGTCGAGAAACAGTCCGACGTCGTCGGACTTAAAGCCGCGGATCAGCCACCAGTCGTTGCGCGTGTCCGCGCCGAAGGTCCCGGCGCGGACTCCAGCAGTATAGCGCAGGACCTCGTCGAGCTTGTTCGCCTTCTGGTCGCGAATCTGCTCCGCGCCGATCACCGACACCGCCTGCGGCGTCTCCATGATCGGCGTGTTGGTCTTGGTGCCGGACGAGCTGCGGCCGGCGACGTAGCCGTGCACCGGGCCGAGCGGGGTCTCGACGAAACCGACATTGCGCGGCGGCTGCGGCCTGTTTCGGTTGGCGGTCTGCTGGGACGATCGCGGCGCACGGCGCTGCACGGAGATGGCTCGTCGGCGCGCTTCCGGCGCGGTGACGGTCACCGACGGAATGTTCTGCGCGCCAATCTGCGCAGGAGATTGTGCAAGCGATGCCTGCGGCAGCAAAACCCAAGCGGATGCGGTCGCCAACATGGCCGACCGCAGCATTCCAAGACTGTTCACGCGCAACCCCAAAACTGCGTGTTCTGATGGCACATGCTGTCGGCCCATGACGGCATGCGCTTGCGGTGACGCTTAGGGCAGCGCGCGCGAATTCCCTAATTGAAAGCCTCTTAGAAGGAGTCTTAAAAACGGTCTTGGAAGCGATCCAACATGTTCCCGGATTGCCGAAACGTCAGCGCGAAATCTTCTCGCTCTCAAGCATCTCGGCGGCGATTGCCGTCAATTGATCGACCTGCTGCAGCAGCGTCTCGAACTCGGCTTCGCTCAGATGTTCGCGCAAACGCCGATTGCGCTCCTGCGCACCGGCGACGATCGCATCGTGCGCCGCGAGGCCCGTTGCGGTCAGCGAGACCAGCACCTCGCGGCTATCCTTCGGGTTCGCCGATTTCGCGATCAGCTTGCGCGACACGAGTTCCGCAAGCGCGCGGCTGATCTGCCCCTTGTCCTGGCCGACGGCTTCCGCGAGCCGCGCCACGCTCATCGGCGGCCGCCGGCCAAGCGAGGCGACCAGGCCGAACTCGACCGATGACAATCCGGCGAGACGCTTGTAGCGCAGGATGGCGCCGCGCTTGAGCAAATTGGCCAGCACCATCAGCCGCGACGACAGCATGACGGTGATCGGCGCCAGCGACTGACTTTCGTCCGCATCGGACGATGTGCGCCCGTCCCTGCCTGATGTCTGGCTCATGGTCCACCTCTGCCAAGAAAGCCGCGGCGTGCCAAGTCTTGGTAGCGCGACCTCCCCAGCCTGATCCGAATGCGATAAGAGGCATTTGGAAATCGTTGACATTGTCATCGATCTAATCTTCACTTGGTACAAGGCATCAAAAAAGCCCGGCCGGTACGGCCGATTGCGGGAGGACCAGCATGACCATCACGCAGCGGGATCGCGATCTCGGAACGGCCTATGCGATGAAGCCGGCGCACACCCGCACCGAGCTCACCTCGGTCATGCGCGGCACGCCGATGGGCGAACTGCTCCGCCGCTACTGGCATCCGGTCGGGCTCATCAGAGACGCAACCGACACTCCGAAGAAGGTCCGCGCGCTCGGCGAGGATCTGGTGCTGTTCCGCGACAAGCACGGCCGCGCCGGCCTGCTGCACGCCCGCTGCTGCCACCGCGGCACCACGCTCTATTATGGCAAGGTCGAGGAGGACGGCATCCGCTGCTGTTATCACGGCTGGAAGTTCGACACCGAGGGCCATTGCCTGGAGCAGCCCTGCGAGCCCGATGGCGGCCAGTTCAAGGACAAGGTGCGCCAGCCCTGGTATCCGGTCGAGGAGCGCTACGGGCTCATCTTCGCCTATCTGGGCCCCGCCGAGAAACGCCCGGTGCTGCCGGCCTATGAGTGCCTGGAGACCATGGACGACGGCGAGTTCGTCGACGCCGACGATTCCTCGATCGGCGGCGGTGGTCCCGCGATCATCCCCTGCAACTGGCTCCAGCATTTCGAGAACGTGGTCGATCCCTACCACGTGCCGGTGCTGCACGGCTCGTTCTCGGGTCCGCAATTCACCAACATGATGGCATCGATGCCGGAGGTGACGTTCGACAAGACGCCGCGCGGGATCGCCGTGCGCTCGATCCGCAAGCAGGATGACGGCAAGGTGTTTTACCGCGTCACCGAGGCGGCGCTCCCCACCTTGCGCGTTGTGCCAAACCCGCGCGTGGCGCAATTCGCCCGCGTCGAGTCGATCGGCTGGACGCTGCCGATCGACGACACCTCGTTCCGCATCTACGTCGCCGGCCGCGTCAAGAACGCCGGCGACATCGGTCGCATGCGCTCGAAATTCAACGGCAAATTCTGGTGGGACATGACCGAGGAAGAACATCAGCGATTTCCGGGCGATTACGAAGCCCAGGTCGGCCAGGGACCGCAGACCATCCATTCCGAGGAGCATTTCGGCCAGAGCGACCGCGGCATCCTCATGATCCGACGCATGCTGAGCGACCAGCTCGAGGCGATGGAAGCAGGCCGCGATCCGATCGGAATCTCGTTCGATGCAAGCGCGCCTCCCGTCGAATTCGAAGCGGGGAATTACATCCGCGAAGGCTGACCTGCCAGCCCCAATCAGGGCTGGACCGACAACGATAACAAAGACTAATTGGGGGAAGCGATGGTCGATGTGACGTCACAAATGTCGGTGCAAACGGCCGCGACGGCAAAGCCCTCGGCGCGGCGCTATTACGTGCTAGGCCTGCTCACGATCATCTACGCGCTGAACTTCCTCGACCGCACGATCTTCAACGTGCTGATCGAGCCGATCAAGAAGGAGTTTCAGCTCAGCGATACCATGATGGGCCTGCTCGCGGGCTTCGGATTCGCGCTGTTCTACTCCCTGCTCGGCATCCCCATCGCGCGCGTCGCCGACCGGCTCAACCGGCGCAACATCGTCGCCGCCGCCTTCGCGTTCTGGAGCGCGATGACGGCGTTGTGCGGCGCCGCTTCGAGCGTCACCTCGTTGGCGCTGGCGAGGATCGGCGTCGGCATCGGCGAATCCGCAGGCTCGCCCGCCTCGCAATCGATCGTGGCCGACCTCTTCGCCAAGAACGAGCGTCCGCGCGCGCTCGGCATCTACGCCGTCGGCACCTATCTCGGCGTATTCCTCGGCTATTTCGTGGGCGGGTACGTCAACCAGCACTATGGCTGGCGGATGGCGTTCTACGTTGCGGGCCTGCCCGGCATCCTGCTTGCTATTGTCCTGTGGCTGACGATCTCCGAGCCGAAGCGCGGCGCCATGCAGGAGAATTTCGTGCCCGAGCCGCTCGGGCCGACGCTGCGCTTCCTGGCCTCGCAGCGAAGCTTCATCATCGTGCTGATCGGCTTCTGTCTCACCACTTACACGAACTATGCGACCGCGGCGTGGATCCCGCCGTTCCTGGCGCGTGTGCACCATCTGTCGAGCGCGGAGATCGGCACCTATGCCGGCACCTTCAAGGGTCTCGCCGGCATGGCCGGCACCCTGCTCGGCGGCTTCGTGGTGGCGCAGATCAGGCGCCGCGACGACCGCTGGAAGCTGTGGGCGCCCGCCATCACCTCGGGCCTTGCCGGCCCGGTGTTCGCGCTGTGCATGCTGACGCAGGACTTTGCGCTGATGGTGGCCACGCTGGCGCTGACCTCGTTCCTGGTCGGCTTCCATCTCGGACCGATCTTCGCGATCGCGCAGACGGTCGCCAAGCCGAGCATGCGGGCGCTGGCCTCCGCCCTGATCGCGCTCACTGCCACCTGCTTCGGCCAGGGCCTCGGCCCGCTCGCCGTGGGCGTGGTCAACGATGCCCTGAAGGGCGCTTACGGCGCCGACGCGGTGCGCTATTCCCTGCTCTCGGCGGCGGTCACGACCACGCTGGGGGCACTCCTGTTCGTCTGGGCGGCGCGCTCGATCCGGGACGATATCGGCCGGGCGGCCGCCTGACGCCGGTACAGGCCGCAAGCCCAGCGAAACCAACCGAGCGCATTAATGAAACCATTTTGCGGAACCCGCGAAACCATCCGGAAACAGACGGTCTTTACAAGACGAGCCATAGACGGCGGCAAAGCCCGTCGGGAGGCTCAGATGAACCACTCTATCCACTCTGCTGATCGTGCGACCCACCTGAAGATCGTGGTGGTGGCGCTGGTGGCCGGAATTGCAGTGGCCGGCTTCGGGATCGCAGCCCGCACCAATGCCGATTACAGCCAGACCGCCCAGTCCGCCCATGTGATCAAGGCCGGCAAGCCGGTCGTGGTAACCAGCGCCGGGACGTCGGAGATCCGCTGACACCGCCCCGCTCCGGGCTGACAGAGGCCGCCGCATGGCGGCCTTTTTCGTTTTCCAGAGCAATGCTTAGCCGGGATGTGCCGACGAAGCGCAACATCCTTGACTTCACCCAGCCCCGCCTTTAAGTCCCCCCTCGTTCCGCGCGCTGTCAGCGAACCACGCGGGAGTAGCTCAGTTGGTTAGAGCGCCGGCCTGTCACGCCGGAGGTCGCGGGTTCGAGCCCCGTCTCTCGCGCCATTTTGGCAATTCCTTCATAGCCTTAGAACAAACTTCTACACGCCTTTCGCTGCCGTGACGGCGATCGCCGGCATCCGTCGAGAACTTGCGCCATAGTCAGCCGAAGCCCGAATCGTCTAGGCCTTGCAGGACTTGGAGGGATCCCCACCCTTTACCGCCTTTTCCGGGGCCCCTGTGATTGAGGAGGCCAGATATGGCTAAGAAGGATTCCACGAAGAAGCCTGCCGCGCCCGCCACCATCACGCTCAAGCACCTCGCCGCCGACATTGCGGAGAGCCAGGACCTGTCGAAGAAGCGCGCCGAGGCCGTTCTGACCGACATGGTCGAACTCATCACCAAGCACCTGAAGAAGGGCGACCGCGTCCGCATCGTCGGCCTTGGCATCCTCCAGGTCCGCAAGCGCGCCGCCCGCACCGGCCGCAATCCCGCCACGGGCGAGCCGATCCACATCAAAGCCACCAAGAAGGTCGCCTTCCGCCCCGTCAAGGAACTAAAAGAGGCGATCTGACCACTCACGTTTCGTTAGCCTGATCAGCCTCCTCCGGCCTCACCGCACCCTGCTTTTCTGGTATACCGCCTCTCTCCCCTGACCCGGCGGTTTGACCAGAAATGTCCTCCCTCACCTTTTCGCATACCGTGACCGAGCGCTTCCTGCGCTACGTCACCATCGACACCCAATCCGATCCGGAATCCCCGGCCTCGCCATCGACCGAGAAACAGAAAGATCTCGGCCGTGTGCTCGCCGCCGAGCTCAGGGAGATGGGCGTCGAGGACGCTCATCTCGATGATTACGGCTACGTCTATGGAACGATCCCGGCGAACACGACCAAGAAGGTGCCCGTGATCTGCTTCTGCTCGCACATGGACACTTCGCCCGACGTCACCGGCAACGACATCAAGCCGCAGATGGTGAAGAACTATCGCGGCGGCGACATCACGCTGCCGGGCGATACCAGCCAGGTGATCCGCTTCGCCGAGCATCCGGCGCTGAAGAACCAGATCGGCAACGACATCATCACCACCGACGGCACCACGCTGCTCGGTGCCGACAACAAGGCCGGCGTGGCTGAGATCATGGATGCCGCGCATTTCTTCATCAACAACCCGCAAGTGAAGCGCGGCACCATCAAGATCCTGTTCACGCCGGACGAGGAGATCGGCCGCGGCGTCGACAATGTCGACATCAAGAAGCTCGGCGCTGATTTCGGCTACACCATGGACGGCGAGAGCGCGGGTAGCGTCGAGGACGAGACCTTCTCGGCGGACGGCGCCACCATCACCATCAACGGCGTCAGCGCCCATCCCGGCTATGCCAAGGGCAAGATGGAGCACGCCATCAAGATCGCCGCCGCCATCGTCGAGCGTCTGCCCCGGGAAGGCTGCTCGCCCGAGACGACATCAGGCAAGCAGGGTTTTCTGCATCCGATCGGGATCGAGGGTGCGCTGGAGCAGGCTACGCTCTCCTTCATTGTGCGCGACTTCACCGAGGAAGGGCTGAAGGAGAAGGAGATCCTGCTCGAGAACATCGTCAAGGACGTGATGAAGGATTTTCCGCGCTCGACTTACACATTCGAGGTGCGGGAGCAGTACCGCAACATGAAGCAGGTGATCGATCGCCACCCGCACATTCTTGAATACGCCATCGAAGCGATCCGCCGCGCCGGCCTGCGCCCGATGCGCACCGCGATCCGCGGCGGCACCGACGGCTCCCGCCTGTCCTTCATGGGACTGCCCTGCCCCAACATCTTCGCCGGCGAGCACGCATTTCACTCCCGGCTCGAATGGGTCAGCCGGCAGGACATGGAGAAGGCGGTGCAGACGATCGTCCATCTCGCCATGATCTGGGAGGAGAAGGCTTAGGCCTCTCGTCAAAAGGCAATATGGCCGGGATCGCTCCCGGCCATCGTCCTGCACGTTACGGCACCCGCATCGCACGCGGAGAGCGATGGAAGCGGTTGGAGCTCGCCATCCAGTTCGGGAGCGGCGCGCCGTCGCGATGCCGGCCACCGGCAACAGCCGCAGCCCAGGCCACCGCAGCGCCGATCAGGGTTGCTGCCGCAACGGAGAAGGCGACGATGATGGAGTTACGTCGCGCCCGATTGATGGCCGTCCGCGAGTCTGCGATCAGCGCATCGACCCGTCGTTCCGAGTCGGGTGCCGCAAGTCCCGTCAACGCGGCCACCTGCTGCACGAGGTAGGCCCGGTCATCGGTGCTGACGCCGCTGTGGCTCGACGACGTCATCAGGATGCGTCCCGCTTCGGCACGAGGTTCCCTGAGGTCGGTGTTGGGGGGCCGCCGCGCTGCGCGAAACAGCTTATCCAGCTCGTAGCTCAACAGAGGCTCGGCGGCGGAGGTACTGCTCGCCGAACTGCGCATCGGCGAGCGGTCAATCGCAGCTGCGCCGAGCATCGCGAGCAGAGCGGCACCAAGCAGCACGGCGAGCGCCCAGGACATCAGGCCATGCAGCCCGTCCCGCCGTTCGCCCTCGTCTTCGATCGTTGTGACCGCCGGGGCTGGTCGCGTCGTCCGGCCGGCGATATAGCCGCCGAAGCCGAAGCTGATAATCGCCTGGATGATCAGATACAGCCCCGACAGCAAAGCCAGCGCCGCCGATGCATCGCGCCATGTCGGCGAGGCTGAACTGACGCCCAGGCCGACGGCGACTCCAAAGCCGACCAGGATGAACGACATTGCGCCGGCAGCCAAAGCGCCTGCGATCACCGAGCTCCACTGGATGATGCGCCTTTCATCGGCAGCGACGCCGCCGCCTTCCACGATGTCTTCCCGTATGAGAGTTTCCATGGTCATCGCCGCTCTCTCAGCGCAAG
The DNA here is from genome assembly GCF_055807635.1 of Bradyrhizobium sp. Kon56. Lineage (NCBI taxonomy): Bacteria > Pseudomonadati > Pseudomonadota > Alphaproteobacteria > Hyphomicrobiales > Nitrobacteraceae > Bradyrhizobium > Bradyrhizobium sp. Kon56. The sequence goes on from NZ_JBVVOU010000020.1 coordinate 19,815, forward strand.
CCGAAGAACGACAAGATCGCCATGACCACCACGATCAAGCCGATGAGATAAATCAATCCGTCCATGGTCCGTCCTCCTCAATTTCTCCTCGTCGCTAATCACAATGAACAAGGAACGTTCCAAATTGGACCGAGCCCGCGGGAACGAACCCGCGCGATGCGGATTATCTGTCCAAGTCCCAAGGATGAAGTTTGTGAGCACGAAAGCCTCAGCCGGTAAGTCCCGGCTGGGGCTTTCTTTTTGTGCGCCGGTTCCTGTCCTATGTTAACGACGCCGGCTCTCGGATCATCAAGGATGCGCTCGGGGCGGGAACCTCCGGATCGGGAGAGCCGCGTGGATCGCAGAACCGCGTGCCTTCATCAGGCAGATGCATTCCGGGAAAAGGCGATCGCCGATCCCGAGCACCACGACCAGTGGATCGATGAAGCCATCAAATGGCTGGAACGGGCCATGGAAGCGGGCTGCCGCGCCGTCGTCACGGTCGAAGGCGGCGATATGCCGAACGTGGCACGCGGAGCGGCAGCCGATGCTCGGCTGAGCTTGATCACACGCCAATGAGAAGAGCTGCCGTCTTCGCGAGCGCTGCGGCAATTGTTCCCGGAACGTAACAATGTTGCGGGTCGACACTGTTCCCAACGCCATGCTAGGCCGGGCGCAGACCGCAACCAGAGTGACGTCGTGCTCGCGAACCGCCAGCCCTCAGGATCATGCCGGCCGCGCAACTGGCGCGGGCTGCTGTCTGTGCTGATCGCGGTCGTCTACCTGCTCGCGGGAGCGCTGCATGGCCTGCACGACATCGACGTCACCACGCCCGGTGGCGGCTCGGAGATCAGCGCGGTGCTTGACGGCTCGGCGGATCACAACGACCACAAGGCCATCGGCGGGCATCATTGCCATGGCTGCTTCTCGGTGACGGTGGCGCAGCCGACGCCACCGGCCGGATCGATCGGGCTCGTGTCCGCATCGCGCCCGCAACGCGCACCCCGGCTCGCCGGCATTGTTCCCGACACCGACTCCCCGCCTCCCAAACATATGGCCTGAACGGATTGGTCGGGCGCCACGAGCGTCCATTCGGTTCATCCTCACAGGTCGGTTTCATGTTTTTCAGGGGAATGGCCGTGCGCCTGGCGTGCGCGGCAGCGTGTCTGATTGCCGGATCGGCGCTTGCGCCATCTCACGCCCAGACTCTGACGATGCGGAGCGCGCTTTCGCGCGCGCTGGCCGCGAGCCCGCGGCTGACCGCGGCGGAGCGCGATGTCGGCATCGCCACGGGCCAGCGCATCCAGGCAGGTGCGCTTCTCAATCCGGAACTGACCTACGAACAGGACAATTCGTTCGGGTCCGGCATCTATCGCGGCACACGATCGGCCGAGACCACGTTCCAGATCAGCCAGGCCTTCGAGCTGTTCGGCAAGCGCGACGCGCGGATTGCAGCTGGCGTCGCCGGCATCGAGGTCGCCGCGATCCAGCGCAAAGCCGTCAGGCTGGAGGTGCTGTCGGAGACCGCGATCGCCTTCCTCAGCGTGCTCGGCGCACAGCGGCGCATCCAGATCCTCGACGAGCAGATCACCGCCATCGACCGGCTGACGCCGCTTTTGCGCCGACGCGTCGAGGCCGGCGCCTCCTCGCCGGCCGAGACCGGCCGTGCGGAGGTGGCGTCCGCACTGGTGAAGGCCGACCGCGAGCGCTTCAAGGCGACGCTGGCCAGCGCCCGGCGCGAGCTTGCGGTCTTGATGGGCGACGCGGCACCGAAATTCGGCGAGGTCTCCGGACGGCTCGACACCATGGGCCGGCCGCCGACGTTCCAGTCGGTCGTCGCCGCGATCGATGCCAATCCGCAGCTGGTGCGCTGGACCGCGATCTATGCCCAGCGCAACGCCGAGCTGTTGCTGGCGCGGCTACGGCCCTATCCCGACGTGCGGATCGCCGCCGGCTGGCGCCATTTCAACGAGACCAATGACGACGCGGCGCGCCTCACCGTCTCGGTGCCGATCCCCGTGTTCGACCAGAACCAGGGCAATATCCTTTCGGCCCAGGAAAGCCTCGCCAAGACCAAGGCCGAGCGCGAGGCCAACCGCAACACGCTGATCGTGGTCGCCGGCCGCGCCTACGATTCGCTCCAGGGCTCGCTGCGCGAGCTCGCGGTGCTGCGCGAGAGCGCCATTCCCAAGGCCACCGAAGCCTCTGACGCCATCGCGCAAGGTTATGGCCAGGGCCGCTTCAGCCTGCTCGAAGTGCTCGATGCCCAGGCCAGCGTCACCCAGGCGCTGCTGCGCGAGCAGGAGGCGCTGCAGAATTTCCACGCGGGGGTGGCGACCATCGAAGGCCTCGTCGGTAATCCCTTCACGCTGGCGCGGGAGAGCGCACGATGAAGACGTCCTCCAACATCCTCGTCGCATTCGTTGCCGCCGCGCTTGGCGTCGCATTTGGCGCTTACGGCTATTCCCTGCTCGGCCCGGCCAGGGTCGAGCATGCCGAACACGCCGCGGACAAGAAGCCGGAGAAGCCGAACGACCATGTCGAGCAGGACGAGCACGGTGCCGATCGGATCCGCATCTCCGACGTCAAGCTTGCCGCCGCCGGCGTGACGTTGGCGGAAGCCGGGAGCGTCACGCTGACCGACACGCTCGCCTTCAACGGCATCCTGCGCGCCAACCAGGAAGCCGTGGTGCAGGTGACGCCGCGCTTTCCCGGCGTTGCCAAATCGATCCAGAAGCGCATCGGCGACAAGGTCGGCAAGGACGATCTGCTCGCCGCGATCGAGAGCAACCAGAGCCTCACCGTCTACGAGCTCAAGGCGCCGCTTGCCGGCACCGTCATCGAGCGGCAGATCTCGCTCGGCGAATACGCCTCCGAGCAGAAGCCGGCCTTCGTCGTCGCCGACCTCTCCACTATCTGGGTCGATCTGTCGATCTATCGCCAGGATCTGCGGCGCGTCCGCCTCAACGACGAGGTGCTGATCGATCCCGACGACGGCCGCGGCGAGATCAAGGGCACCATCTCCTACATGGCCCCGATCGGCTCGAGCGAGACCCAGACCGCGCTGGCGCGCGTGGTGCTGCCAAATCCGGACGGACGCTTGCGTCCCGGCCTGTTCGTCACGGCACGGCTGATCCTCGCCGCGCGCGACGTCGCGGTCGCCGTGCGCAAAAGCGCGATCCAGACGCTGGAGAACAGGACCATCGTGTTCGTCCGCGAGGATGGCGACAAGATCGAGGCGCGTCCCGTTGAGCTCGGCGATTCCGATCCGCGCCATGTCGAGATCAGGGCCGGCCTTTCCGCCGGCGAGCATTACGTCGCGGAAAACAGCTTCGTCGTAAAGGCGGAGATGGGCAAAGGCGAGGCCGAACATGATTGAGCGCCTCATCGCGGTCTCGCTGCAGCAGCGCTGGCTGGTCCTGCTGCTCGCGCTCGGCGCCGTCGCTTTCGGAGCGTGGAATTTCCAACGCCTTCCGATCGACGCCGTGCCTGACATCACCAACGTCCAGGTCCAGATCAACACCCGCGCCCCCGGCTATTCGCCGCTGGAAACCGAGCAGCGCATCACCTTCCCGGTCGAGACCGCGATGGGCGGGCTGCCCAAGCTCGACTACACGCGCTCGCTGTCGCGCTACGGCCTGAGTCAGGTGACCGTCGTCTTCAAGGACGGCACCGACATCTACTTTGCCCGCCAGCTCGTCGGCGAACGGATCCAGCAGGTGAAGGACCAGCTTCCGGCCGGCGTCGAGGTCGCGATGGGACCGGTCTCGACCGGGCTCGGCGAAATCTTCATGTACACCGTCGAGGCCAAGGCGGGCGCGAAGACGCAAGGCGGCCACGACTATTCGCTGACCGACTTGCGCACCGTGCAGGACTGGATCATCAAGCCGCAGCTTCGCAACGTGCCGGGGGTGATCGAGGTCAACACCATCGGCGGCTTCGAGCGGCAATTCCATGTGCTCCCCGATCCCGGCAAGCTGATGGCCTACCGGCTCGGCTTTCGCGACGTCATGACGGCGCTCGCCGCCAACAATGCCAATGTCGGCGCCGGCTATATCGAGCGCAACGGCGAGCAATATCTGGTTCGCTCGCCGGGCCAGGTCGGCAATGTCGGCGAAATCAGGGACATCGTCATCGGCTCGCGCGGCGGCAATCCCGTCAGGATCAGGGATATCGCGACCGTCACCGAAGGCCGCGATTTGCGCACGGGAGCCGCAACGCGCGATGGCGAGGAAACCGTGCTCGGCACCGCCATGCTTTTGATCGGCGAGAACAGCCGCACCGTGGCGCGCCGTGTCGCGGCCCGGCTGAAGGATATCGCCAAATCGCTGCCCGACGGCGTCGTGACGCGGACCGTCTACGACCGCACCGATCTGGTCGAAGCCACCATCCGCACCGTCGAGAGCAATCTGCTGGAAGGCGCGGCCCTGGTCGTGGCCGTGCTGTTCCTGATCCTCGGCAACATCCGCGCCGCGCTGGTGGTGGCTTGCGTCATTCCGCTGTCCATGGCCATGACGGTCACCGGCATGGTCGAGACCAAGGTAAGCGCGAACCTGATGAGCCTGGGTGCAATCGATTTCGGCATCATCGTCGACGGCGCCGTGATCATCGTCGAGAACTGCCTGCGCATGCTGGCCGAGGTCCAGCGCGAGAAAGGCGGCCTGCTCACGATCTCCGAACGGCTGCGCGCGATCCGGAGTGGGTCGAGCGAGGTGATCAAGCCGAGCCTGTTCGGAACGCTCATCATCGCAGTGGTCTACCTGCCGGTGCTGACGCTGACCGGCGTCGAGGGCAAGATGTTCACGCCGATGGCCCTGACGGTGCTGATGGCGCTGGGTGCCGCGGTGCTGTTCTCCATCACCTTCGTGCCGGCGGCGGTTGCCATCTTCGTCACCGGCAAGGTGTCCGAACACGAAAACCTGTTCATGCGGCTGGCGAAGCGCGCCTATCTCCCCGTGCTCCGGCTGGCGATCGACCATCGCCTCGGCGTCGCAATCATGGCCGCCATCACCGTGGTCGCAAGCTGCGTTGCCGCCGCGCGCATGGGCGGCGAGTTCATCCCGAGCCTGGACGAAGGCGACGTCGCGCTGGCCTCGATCCGGATTCCCGGCACCAGCCTGACCCAGTCGCTGGACCTGCAAAAGGCGCTGGAAAAGCGCGTCAAGCAGATTCCGGAGGTGAAGGAGTTCTTCACCCGCATCGGCACCGCCGAGATCGCAACCGACCCGATGTCGCCGGCACAGACCGACGGCTACATCATGCTGAAGCCGCGCGCCGGATGGCCCGACCCTGGCAGCTCCAAGGCCGAGGTGATCGAGGCCATCGCCCGTGCCGCTGACGACATCCCCGGCAGCGCCTATGAAATCTCCCAGCCGATCCAGTTCCGCGTCAACGAGTTGATCTCCGGCGTGCGAAGCGACGTCGGCGTCAAGATCTTCGGCGACGACCTCGAGATCCTGCAAGGCGCGGCAAAACAGGTCGAAGCCGCGATCCGCGGCATCCGCGGCGCCAGCGACGTCAAGATCGAGCAGGTCTCGGGCCTGCCGATCCTCACCGTCCGCCTCGACCGCCAGGCGCTCGCCCGGTATGGGCTCAGCATCAGCGAGGTGCAGGGCATCGTCGAGATCGCGGTCGGCGGCAAGTCGGCCGGCAAGCTGTTCGAGGGCGACCGCCGCTTCGACATCGTCGTGCGCCTGCCGGAACATCTGCGCGGCGATCTCGAGGTCATCCGGGCGATCCCGATCCCGCTGCCGCCGGGTGAGGAAGCAGCAATCGGCGCGCCAATCCGGACCGCATTGCCCGTCCCTCCCCTTGCCCAGATGCGCTATGTGCCGCTGTCGTCGGTCGCAACCGTCGAAGCGACGCCTGGCCCGAACCAGATCAGCCGCGAGAACGGCAAGCGGCGCATTGTGGTCACCGCCAATGTCCGCGCGCGCGATCTCGGCTCCTTCGTCACCGAGGCCGAGGCAGCCGTCGCGGAGAAGGTCAAGCTGCCGCCGGGCTACTGGATCGGCTGGGGCGGACAGTTCGAGCAGCTGGTCTCCGCCACCAAGCGGCTGACGCTCGTGGTGCCGGTGGCGTTGCTGCTGGTCTTCCTGCTGCTGTTCATGGGCATGGGATCGGCGGCTGATGCGGCGCTCGTGTTCTCCGGCGTGCCGCTGGCACTGACCGGCGGCGTCATGGCGCTGCTGCTGCGTGGTATTCCGCTGTCGATCAGCGCCGGCGTCGGCTTCATCGCACTGTCGGGCGTCGCCGTCCTCAACGGGCTCGTCATCATCGCCTTCATCGAGCGGCTGCGCAGCGAGGGCCACCCCGTTGCCGACGCGGTGCGCGAGGGCGCGCTGACACGCCTGCGTCCGGTGCTGATGACGGCCCTCGTCGCGTCCCTCGGCTTCGTGCCGATGGCCCTTGCCACCGGGGCCGGTGCCGAGGTGCAGCGGCCGCTTGCGACCGTGGTGATCGGCGGTATCATCTCCTCGACCGTGCTGACGCTGCTGGTGCTGCCGGCGCTCTACGTGCTGTTCCGCCGTGACGGGGCTGCCGAAACGCCTACAATAGCGCCTGATTTGGCAGCGTCCAGGGAGCGATAGAGGTGGGCAGCCACGACCATCACGGCCATCATCACGATGATCATAGCCACGGCCATGATCACGATCATGGTGGCCACGCCCATGCCCATGCGCCCGCCAGTTTCGGCAAGGCGTTCGCAATCGGCATCTCACTCAACACCGCGCTGGTCGCGGCGGAGGCCGTCTACGGCTATATCGGCAACTCCACGGCTCTGCTTGCGGATGCCGGCCATAATCTTAGCGACGTGCTCGGCCTGGTCGTGGCCTGGTGCGCGTCGATCGCGGCGCGGCGCGCGCCCAGCGGCCGCTTCACCTATGGCCTGCGCGCCTCCACCATCCTGGCGGCGCTGGCGAACGCGGTGTTCCTGCTGGTCGCAACCGGCGCGATCGGCTGGGAAGCGATTTTGCGCCTGCGGGAGCCGGAGCCGGTCGCCGGCATCACCGTGATGGTGGTCGCCGGCATCGGCATCCTCATCAACGGTTTTACCGCCATGTTGTTCGCGCGCGGTCGCAAGGACGACATCAACATCGAAGGCGCCTATCTGCACATGGCGGCCGACGCCGCGGTCTCGCTCGGCGTCGTCATCTCGGCGGCGCTGATCATCTGGACCGGCTGGCTCTGGCTCGATCCCGTCACCAGCCTCGTCATCTGCGCCACCATCCTCTGGAGCACCACCAGCCTGCTCCGTGGCTCCATCGACATGTCGATGGCGGCGGCGCCCAGGGGCACCGACATTGCCGCGATCAAGATCCTTCTGCTGGAGCGGCCCGGTGTCACTGCGATCCACGATCTCCACGTCTGGCCGATCTCGACCACCGAGACGGCGCTGACCTGCCACCTTGTCATGCCCACCGGCGCCGGCGATGCCTTCCTGATGGAGACGGCGCAGATGCTGAAGCGCTCCCACCGCATCGGCCACACCACGCTTCAGATCGAGACGCATCCGGACAATGGCTGCGCGCTGGCGCCGGATGACGTGGTGTGAGGTAGTTGCGTTGCTGCGTCCCCATCGTCATTGCGAGGAGCGAAGCGACGAAGCAATCCAGACTGCCTCCGCGGAGAACGGTCTGGATTGCTTCGCTGCGCTCGCAATGATGAGGACAGAGCGACGCCTACGCCGCCTTCGCCGTCACGATCCAGATCGCGCCCTGGAGCGCCACGCTCTGACCCTTCAGGAACGGCGCGAGCGTCTCGCGGATCGAGGCTTTTGCCGCGGCATAGGTCTCCGGCGGATGCCCTTGCAGCGCGCGGCTCGCCGGGCCGATCTGGAGCGAGCCTTCGACCGCGGCATCGAGCCCGCCGCCAATCGCGACGTCCATCGCGAGATTGTGCGGCTCCATCGCGACGTCGACGAAGCCCGCGCCTTTCAGGATGCGCGTCACGCGCTCTTCGGAGGCGAAGGCGAACGGGCCCGGCTCCTCCGGCCCGACCGGCGGCATCTTGGGAACGTGCTTGTAGACCGCCATAAGCGGCGCCATAATCCACGGATTTTCCTTCGGCTCGCGCCAGCAGGCAAACGCCAACCGTCCCGTCGGCTTCAGCGCGCGGCGGAGATTGGTGAAAGACGCGATGGGATCGGCGAAGAACATCACGCCGAACCGCGAGGCCAGCAGGTCAAAGCTCGCCGGCTCGAACGGATGCACCGTCGCATCGGCCAGCACGAAATCGAGCGGCAGGCCTTTTGGCGCAAACGCGCGCGCCTGCGACAGCATCGGCTCGGAGACGTCGAGCCCGAGCGCAAAGCCATCAGGCGCGACAGCCTTCGCGAACGCGAACGTCGTCGCACCGGAGCCACAGCCGATGTCGAGGACGCGCTCGCCCGGCTTCGGCCTGGCGCGGGCGATCAGCACGTCGGCAATGGGTCCCAGCAGGCTCTCCTGCGCCGCATGGCGATCGGCCCAGCGCTGCCCGCTGGGGCCATTCCAGTAGGCGATCTGATCGGCGTTCTGCTCGTGTCCGCTTGGTTGTTGCATCAGGGCCTCTGTGGCTCGGTATCGCCCGCCTGCGCCTATCGGCTTCGGCGCGGCAGCCTTCGTTCGCTTCGCGCCAATAACGTGTGAGGCTGGCTCGCCGAGCCGAAGCTCGCGAAGCGAGCAAAGGCTGGTGGGCGGTGAGAGATTCGAACTCCCGACCCTCTCGGTGTAAACGAGATGCTCTAACCAGCTGAGCTAACCGCCCCTCGCCGCTTCTTTATCCCTACCGGCCCCGAACGGGCAAGCGCGGAACGCCAATTCCAGGGCCTCAATCCTGTGGCCGGCCCGGCAGCAGCGGCACCGCGTCGATCCACACCGCCGCCGACTGGCACCAGATCTGCCTGACGGGCCGCAATTTGTCGCGCTGGCGGATGCTGCCCCAGCGGATGCCCCAATCGTCCTCCTGGTCGCCGTCGCCGCTCGTGAACAGCGGGGAACCGCAGTCGGCGCAAAAGTGCTGGAAGCGCATCCGGCCGTTGTCGCCGCGCTTGCCGTAGATCCTGGGCGTGCCGGCAGTCAGGCGGACTTCGGCGCCCGAACAGACGGCCGTCACCCGGAAGGGCGAGCCGGTCAGTGTCTGGCAATCGGTGCAGTGGCAGACCGACACCGTCTCCGGGTCGATCTCGGCTTCAAAGGTAATCTCGCCGCAATGGCATTGCCCGTCGATGTGCATTGTCGTCATCCGCTGCCCAAAACAAAATGCCCCACAAAAAAACGGCGCCCGAAGGCGCCGTTTTATCATCTTTTTCGAGCTGCGATCTCAGTGAGCGGTCAGGCCGCCGGCGGCTTCGTCGCCGTCCGGCTTCACCGTCACCTTGGTGTCCTCTTCCCAGACGATCGGCACTGGCTTCTTGACCAGCGCCTTGGCGACGACGTCGTCGAGGCGCGAGACCGGGATGATCTCCATGCCGCCCTTGATCGCATCGGAAATCTCCGTGAGATCCTTGGCGTTGTCCTCAGGAATCAGCACCGTCTTGATGCCGCCGCGGGCAGCAGCCAGCAGCTTCTCCTTCAGGCCGCCGATCGGCAGCACGCGGCCGCGCAGCGTGATTTCGCCGGTCATCGCGACATCGTGGCGGACCGGGATGCCGGTCATGACCGAGATGATCGCGGTGGCCATCGCCACGCCCGCCGACGGACCGTCCTTCGGCGTCGCGCCTTCCGGCACGTGCACGTGGATGTCGCGCCGGTCGAACAGCGGCGGCTCGATGCCGTAGACGATCGCGCGCGAGCGGACATAGGACGCCGCCGCCGAGATCGATTCCTTCATCACGTCACGCAGATTGCCCGTGACCGTCATCTTGCCCTTGCCGGGCATCATGACGCCTTCGATCGTCAGCAACTCGCCGCCGACATCGGTCCAGGCAAGGCCGGTGACGATGCCGACCTGCGGCTCGCTCTCGATCTCACCGTAGCGGTACTTCGGCACGCCCAGAAGCTCTTCGAGAGTCTTCTCGGTGATCTTGACCGACTTCTTCTTGGAGATCATCAGCTCCTTCACCGCCTTGCGGGCGAGTGTGGAGAGCTCACGCTCCAAATTGCGCACGCCCGCTTCGCGGGTGTAGCGGCGGATCAGAAGCAGCAGCGCGTCGTCGTCGATCGAGAACTCCTTGGAGTCCAGGCCGTGCTTGGACACCGCGGTCGGGATCAAGTGCTTGCGCGCGATCTCGACCTTCTCGTTCTCGGTGTAGCCCGCGATCCGGATGATCTCCATGCGGTCCATCAGTGGTCCCGGAATATTGAGCGTATTCGCGGTCGTGATGAACATCACGTTGGACAGATCGTAGTCGACCTCGAGATAGTGGTCGTTGAAGGTCGCGTTCTGCTCGGGGTCGAGGACCTCGAGCAGCGCCGAGGACGGATCGCCGCGGAAATCGGCGCCCATCTTGTCGATCTCGTCCAGCAGGAACAGCGGATTGGACGACTTCGCCTTCCGCATCGACTGGATGATCTTGCCGGGCATCGAGCCGATATAGGTGCGGCGGTGCCCGCGGATCTCGGCCTCGTCGCGCACGCCACCGAGCGAGACGCGCACGAATTCGCGCCCCGTCGCCTTCGCGATCGACTTGCCGAGCGAGGTCTTGCCGACGCCGGGAGGGCCGACGAGGCACAGGATCGGGCCCGTCAGCTTGTTGGCGCGCGACTGTACGGCGAGATACTCGACGATGCGGTCCTTGACCTTCTCCAGCCCGTAGTGATCCGCATCCAGAACCGCCTGCGCGGCTTCCAGATCCTTCTTCACCTTGGACTTCTTGTTCCACGGAATCGACAGCAGCCAATCCAGATAGTTGCGCACGACGGTCGCTTCCGCGGACATCGGCGACATCTGGCGCAGCTTCTTCAATTCATGCTGCGCCTTCTCGCGCGCTTCCTTGGAGAGCTTGGTCTTGGAGATCTTCTCTTCGAGATCGGCGAGCTCGTCGCGACCGTCGTCGTCGCCGAGCTCCTTCTGGATCGCCTTCATCTGCTCGTTGAGATAGTACTCGCGCTGGGTCTTCTCCATCTGGCGCTTGACGCGCGAGCGGATGCGCTTCTCGACCTGGAGCACCGAGATCTCGCTCTCCATCAGGCCCAGCACCTTCTCCAGGCGCTGCGTGACCGACAGCGTCTCCAGGATGCCCTGGCGATCCGCGATCTTGACGGCGAGATGCGAGGCGACGGTGTCGGCGAGCTTGGCAAAATCGGTGATCGCCTGCACGACGCCGACGACCTCGGCCGAGATCTTCTTGTTGAGCTTCACGTAGCTCTCGAAGTCGGACACGACGGAGCGCGCCATGGCCTCCGCCTCGACCGACTTCGCATCGGTATCGGCGAGCGCAATCGCGGTCGCTTCGTAATAGTCGGCGCGATCGGTGTACTTCTGCACGCGCGCCCGCTCGAGCCCTTCGACCAGCACCTTCACAGTGCCGTCGGGAAGCTTCAAGAGCTGGAGCACGCTGGCAAGCGTACCGGTCTCGTAAATGGAATCGGGTGCCGGATCATCGTCGGACGCGTTCTTCTGGGTCGCGAGCATGATCAGCGCGTCGTTCTTCATCACCTCTTCGAGCGCGCGGATCGACTTCTCGCGGCCGACGAAGAGCGGAACGATCATGTGCGGGAAGACGACGATGTCGCGCAGGGGCAGCACGGGATAGGCGTGCGTTTCGCCATGGACGATGGTTGGCCTGGGTTTTGGATTGGTCATGGCCTTTTCCTTTTGCTTTGCCCCCTTGCACGCAGCCCGCCATGCTCATGCGCAACCGCCACAAGGTGCCGAGGTGACCCGCAATACCGATCGGTCCTTTTGAGGTTGGACCGGCTTGCCGAATCGGAACTGAGGCGAATCTTGAAGAGAATTTTTACTCGCCGCCGACATTAGGTGGCTATCGACCCGGGGGGTGTCAAGTCATTGAAAGACGCGCGCCATCAGGCGCTTACGCACGCAAATAAGCGACGCAACACCGGCTGCGGAGATACTTTCCGCAGCCCCTGCTTGAGGAGACGATTGGAGCGTTCCAGCGCCGAAATCAGGCGCTGGCGTTCTCGACGGCGCGATCGGACCGATCGGCGTAGATGTAGAGCGGACGCGCCGTTCCTTCCACGACTTCGCGGGAAATCACGACTTCTTCCACACCTTCGAGGCCCGGCAGGTCGAACATGGTCTCGAGCAGGATCGCCTCGAGGATTGAACGCAGCCCCCGCGCACCGGTCTTGCGCTCGATCGCCCTGCGGGCAACCGCGCCAAGCGCCTCGTCGGCGAAGGTCAGCTCGATGTTCTCCATCTCGAACAGCCGCTGGTACTGCTTCACCAGCGCGTTCTTCGGCTCGACCAGGATCTTCTTGAGCGAAGCCTCGTCCAGATCCTCCAGCGTCGCCACGACGGGCAGACGGCCGACGAATTCCGGGATCAGGCCGTACTTCAGGAGATCCTCAGGCTCGACATGACGGAAGATTTCGCCGGTGCGGCGGTCTTCCGGTGCGAGCACCTGAGCGGCGAAACCGATCGAGGTCGAACGTCCGCGTGCCGAGATGATCTTTTCGAGGCCCGAGAACGCACCACCGCAGATGAACAGGATATTGGTGGTGTCCACCTGCAGGAACTCCTGCTGCGGATGCTTGCGGCCGCCCTGCGGCGGGACCGAAGCCACCGTGCCTTCCATGATCTTGAGCAGCGCCTGCTGCACGCCCTCACCCGACACGTCGCGCGTGATCGAAGGATTGTCGGACTTGCGGCTGATCTTGTCGATTTCGTCGATGTAGACGATGCCGCGCTGGGCACGCTCGACATTGTAGTCGGCGGCCTGGAGCAGCTTCAGGATGATGTTCTCGACGTCCTCGCCGACATAGCCGGCTTCGGTCAGCGTCGTCGCATCCGCCATCGTGAACGGCACGTCCAGGATGCGGGCGAGCGTCTGCGCGAGCAGGGTCTTGCCCGAGCCGGTCGGACCGATCAGCAGGATGTTCGACTTCGCAAGCTCGACGTCGTTGTGCTTGGTCTGGTGGTTGAGGCGCTTGTAGTGATTGTGCACCGCGACCGAGAGGACCTTCTTCGCATGGTTCTGGCCGATCACGTAATCGTCCAGCACCTTGCAGATTTCCTTCGGCGTCGGAATCCCGTCGCGCGACTTCACCAGCGAGGATTTGTTCTCCTCGCGAATGATGTCCATGCAGAGCTCAACGCACTCGTCGCAAATGAAGACCGTGGGACCCGCGATCAGTTTGCGCACTTCGTGCTGGCTCTTGCCGCAGAACGAGCAATACAGCGTGTTCTTGGAGTCGCTCGTGCCGACCTTACTCATTCATGTCTCCGTCCGCGGTTCGATCCCGTCCGCTCGATCGCCCTATTCCGGCACGACAGCCGGTACAGTCCTTCAAATAGAGCAAATTCCGTACCAAAAAAGACCCTACGCGTTACATGCCGTGCGAATCGCGGTCATTCGATTCCCCGCGATCATAGCCGATCAGTCATAGCGAACCATGCTGGCACCCGACTATCAAGAATTCGCTAATCGGGGGTCGCCGGCTACCCGTGACAATACCGTGATTTCCGGTCTTGGCACGGGCGAAGTGATCGAAATCACCCCGGCGTTGCTGGATTGCCACGAAAAACAAGCACGAAAGCGGAACTTTCTGCCTGTCGCAGGGCGCAAAAGTGCGTTTTGCGACGCGCGCACGTGTCCTTAACGTGAACGCTCCCTGATGGTGCCCGCGGTCCCAGAGGGATTGCCGGCACAGTAGTGCTACGGGGTCTTCGGCGACGCGGTTTCCTCGGCGCGCTTGTCGATCACCCTGTCGACCAGGCCGAACTCCTTGGCGTCGCTCGCGGTCAGGAACTTGTCGCGTTCCAGCGCGTCCTCGATCGCCTTGTAGGTCTGGCCGGTGTGCTTCACGTAGATCTCGTTGAGCCGCTTCTTCAGGTTCAGGATTTCCTGGGCGTGCAGCATGATGTCGGTGGCCTGGCCCTGGAAGCCGCCGGAGGGCTGATGCACCATGATGCGCGCGTTCGGCAGCGAGAAGCGCATGTCCTTCTCGCCGGCGCAGAGCAGCAGCGAGCCCATCGAGGCGGCCTGGCCGGTGCACAGCGTCGAGACCGGCGGACGAATGAACTGCATGGTGTCGTAGATCGCGAGGCCCGACGTCACCACGCCGCCCGGCGAGTTGATGTACATCGAGATTTCCTTCTTCGGATTTTCCGCCTCAAGGAACAACAGCTGCGCGACGATCAGCGTCGACATGCCGTCCTCGACCGGCCCGGTCAGGAAGATGATGCGCTCTTTCAGAAGGCGCGAGAAAATGTCGTAGGCGCGCTCGCCACGGTTGGTCTGCTCGACCACCATGGGCACGAGGTTCATGTAGGTTTCAACCGGATCGCGCATGAGTCACCTAGGGTTTTGAAGAGGCGGACATCGCCAGGCCCGGCTGCCAGTCGGGGCTGGATCTGCCGGAAGGCCGATGGACGTCCCGTGATGCAGGAACTTGGCAGAAGAACTTGGTAGAGGCACTTGGCAGAAGCAGAGGGCGTAGCGACAGATATAGCCCAATTCGCGCCTGACAAGTGCGGAGCGAATTAAGGCTTAATCCGTGAGGCAGTTGAAGCTGATTCGTACAAAGAGGCCCAGCCGGCCACCTGGCTAGCTCGACCTCTTCGCTGATCATCCTTAATGCAAGGCTATCCTGGAGGCTCTCCTAAAGGCTCTTCTGGAGCCCTCAGGCCGCGGTCTTTTCCGCCTCGTCGTCCTTGTAGAGATCGTCGCGCGAGACCTTCTTCTCGGTCACCTTGGCAAGCTCGAGGATGAAGTCGACGACCTTGTCCTCATAGATCGGTGCACGAAGCTGGGCCAACGCTTGGGCGTTGCTGCGGTAATAGTCCCAGACCTCCTTCTCGCGGCCCGGCATCGAGCGCGCCCGCTCGATCACGGCGCGGCCGACCTCGTCATCGGTCACGGAGATCTTGTTCTTCTCGCCGATCTCCGAGAGCACGAGGCCGAGCCGCACGCGACGATCGGCGATCTTGCGGTACTCTTCCTTGGCGGCGTCTTCAGTGGTGTCTTCGTCGGCGAAGGTCTTGCCGGCGGAGTCCATCTCGGCCTTCACCGAGTTCCACATCAGATTGAACTCCTCGTCGACCAGCGAGGGCGGAGCCTCGAAGCGATGGGCCTCGTCGAGGCGGTCGAGCAGCGCGCGCTTGACGCGCTGGCGGGTCGCGGTCGCGAACTCGGCCACCAGCCGCTCGCGCGCCGCTTCCTTCAGCTTGTCCAGCGATTCCAGGCCGAGCGTCTTCGCGAACTCGTCGTCGATCGCGAGATCCTGCGGCGCCTCGATCAGCGTCGCGGTGGTCTCGAACTCGGCCGGCTGGCCGGCAAGCTTGTCGTTCATGTAGTTCTTGGGGAACGCCACCTTCAGCGTGCGGGTCTCGTTGGCGGCGATGCCGATGAGCTGCTCTTCGAAGCCGGGGATGAAGGTGTTGGATCCGATCACCACCTGGATGCCCTCGCCGGCGCCGCCTTCGAAGGCTTCGCCGTTGATGGTGCCCTTAAAGGCGACGGTGACGCGATCACCCGATTCGGCCTTGGCGCCCTCGCCCTTCGCGGCATAGCCACGGTTCGAATCGGCGATGCGCTTGATCGCCTCGTCGACGTCGGCGTCGGTGACTTCGGCCACGGGCTTTTCGACCTCGAAGGTCTTGAAGTCGGCGAGCGCAATCGACGGCACCACCTCGATCGCAACCGTGTAGGTCAGATCGGTTTTGCCGTTGAGCAGCTCCTCGACCTCGGCCTGCTCGGTCGGCATGGTGATCTTCGGTTCGGTCGCCAGGCGGAAGCCGCGCTCGGAGAACAGCTGAGTGTTGGTGTCGCGGATGGTCTGGTCGATGGTCTCGGCCATCACCGAGCGGCCATAGACCTTCTTGAGGTGCGTGACCGGCACCTTGCCGGGACGGAAGCCGTTGATGCGAACCTTGTCCTTGAGGTCGACGAGCTTGGCACCGGCCTTGGCGTCGAGATCAGACGCGGGAACGCTGATCTTAAACTCGCGCTTCAAACCTTCCGAGAGGGTTTCTGTGACCTGCATGGTGTCCAATCTTCTTCTCGTTCGGTCCCGGCGCGCATGCGTCGGGACGCTGTCATTAATCGATCCGGCGCGAGGCGAACGCCTCAACGCCGGTGGTTCATCGGACCGACTTCCGGCGGACAAACATCCGCGCGGGAGCAGATCGCGTAATCCGTGCAAACGCTGAAAGCGCTTGGTGCGGGCGGAGGGACTCGAACCCCCACAACTTTCGTCACTGGAACCTAAATCCAGCGCGTCTACCAGTTCCGCCACGCCCGCGTAAATTTGCATCAAGACCGGCCGCGATGCCGCGGGCGGCGGGCTTATAGCATGTGCCCGCCTGTTCGCAGCAAAAAAATGGCCCGATAGAGGCAGGCTTCACCTAGGCACGACGGCTGGACTTATCCAGCACGGCGTGGTCCGGATCGGCCCATGAAAACGCGGATCTTCGACCTGACGAGGCGCGAGGTTTTGGCCGGATTTGGCGCCTCTGCGGCCGGGCTGACGGCGGGCGGCGCAGTCCCGGCCGTGACCGCCCAACTCGCGCTTCAGGCAAGGCCGGCAACGCTGGCTCTGAGGTCGGGGCAGCCGGCTACACCCATCTGGGAGCTGGCCGCCGTCAGCCATCTCGGGGATGTCCGCCTCAAACGTGGCGACCGCTGCGAGGTGGTCTTCCGCAACGACCTGCCTGTGCCGCTTGCACCAGTTTGGTACGGCCTCAATGGCCCGGCCGCGGCCGACCCGCTTCGGGGTCGCGCACCGACGGCCCCGGACGCGACGGAAACATCAATCATTTCAGTGCCAACCGCGGGAACCCTGTTGGCCGACTTCCGGCTGTTCGAGGACGGCCTGAAGCAGCCCGCGCGCCCCCTTCCGATCATCGCCACCGAGACCAACACGGTCGCCGCCGATCGCGACGTGGTCCTCTTGATCGAGGAGTGGCGGCTGCGGCCGGATGGGACCGCACTTGCCCCGGGCCGGGAGCCGAAGGACACATCCCCGCTCTATACAATCAACGGAACGACTTCATTCGAACTCTCAGCTTCAGCAAATGAGCGGCTGCGGCTGCGCTTTATCAACGGCTCGCAACGTTCTGTTCTGGCGATCAAATTGGAAAGTCACGAGGTCCACGTGGTGGCCTTGGACGGACAGCCGGCTGAGCCGTTCCCGGCTCGCAACGGCGCGCTGGTGCTGGCTCCCGGCGCACGCGCCGACGCCTTCGTGGATGCGGCCACATCGGCCCCATTCCTGCTGCATGACGGCAAGGAGGCGCGCCAGGTCGGCCGCCTGATGGTCTCCGGCAAGCTTGAGCGGCGTGCGCCGCCGTTGCCGCTCTTGCCACTCCCTCCGAATGACCTGCCCGACCGGCTCGATCTGAGGGGCGCCCTGCGATTCGATGTCGCTCTCGGGGCAGCCGACGCCGGGTGGGTACGGGCCGCAAATTTCTCGACGTCCTCCGCCCCCGCCTTTCGCACCAAGGCCGGCCGCACCGTCGTGTTGGCCCTCAAGAACCCCGCCTCCGTCGCAACCGTCTTCCATCTCCACGGCCACCATTTCCGCCTGCTCGACAAGCTCGACGACGGCTGGAAGCCCTATTGGCTCGACACGCTCGCGATCGAACCCGGCCAGACCCAGCGCATCGCATTCGCTGCGGCCTCTCCCGGGCGGTGGCTGATCGAATCCGTCGTCACCGACTGGGCCGCGCCGCGGCTGGTGCGCTGGTACGGGGTGGAGTGAGCTATCGGCCACGCGTCCAAAGATAGCGAGCGTCCGGTTCTTTCTCCTCGTTTCGGGTCCCGTTGGTCTGCTCGATCAGCGTGAACCCGCGCGCTTCATAGAAGCGGCGCGCCAACGCGTTGCGCTGGAAGGTCCAGAGCTCCAGCTGTTCGCTGGCCTGCTTGGCGATATCGAGGAGTTCGGTGCCGACGCCGCGCCCTTGAACAGCAGGAAGCACGTAAAGCTGCTCGACCCAGCCGTCACGGACAGCGATGATTCCGCTCAGTACATCGGCATCGAAGCGTCCCCACACGCGGCACGTCGCCAAGACATGCTCGCGGTAGAACCAGCGGTCCTCATCCGGCGTATGCAGCCCAGCAAGCCAGGGCATCGCATGGTCGAATGCAGCCCGGTGAACCTGCGCCGCCGCGCCCATATCGGTGAGCGCGAGCGGCCTGAGCATTAGTACTCGATCCCCAGCGCATGATAGATCCGTCGGTGCACGGCGGGCAGCGTCTCGGTGAGATCCTCCGCGATCAGGCCCGGCCCCGCCTCGCTCGCCGCTTCGCCATGCATCCACACCGCGATGCTGGCGGCTTCGAACGCCGGGACGCCCTGCGCAAGGAGGCCTGCGATGATGCCGGCGAGGACGTCGCCGGCACCCGCGGTGGCGAGCCAGGGCGGAGCGTTGGCGGCGATAGTGGCGCGGCCGTCGGGCGCGGCAATCGTGGTGTCGGCGCCCTTCAGCAGCACGACCGCGCCGGAGCGCTCGGCGGCGGCGCGCACGCGCTCGATCTTCGAGCGCCCCGGATGTTTATTGCTGAGGTCGGAGAACAGCCGCGGGAACTCGCCCTCGTGCGGCGTCAGCACCACCGCCTTGTCCTGCGACGTCTTGATCGATTCGAACAGGCGCTCGGGATTGGCGGCAAAGCTCGTCAGCGCATCCGCGTCGAGCACCAGGCGCCGCTGGGCGTTAAGCGCCGTGTGGACGAGATCGCAGGTGCGCTCGCCGACGCCCGCGCCAGGGCCGATGATGCAGGTGTTGTAACGCTTGTCGCCGAGCAGCTCGCCGAACTCGATGGCGGTATCGACGGGGTGAACCATCACCGCGGTGAGCGCAGCCGCATTGATCGCCAGCGCATCACGCGGCGTGGCCAGAGTCACCAGGCCCGCGCCGGCGCGCAGCGCCCCGCGCGCGGCGAGCCGCGCCGCACCGGTCGCCGCCGCATCGCCCGAGACCGCCAGCACATGACCTCGCGCGTATTTATGGCCGTCGATGCGCGGCACCGGAAAGGCCGAGCCCCAGAAGTCCGGATCGTTCTCAAAAATCCGCGGCGCGATCTCGTCCAGCACCTGCGCCTCGATGCCGATGTCGGCGACGCGGACGTGACCGCAATGCATGCGCCCCGGCAGCAGCAGATGCGCCGGCTTCTTGCGGAAGAAGGTGATGGTCTCGGCGGCGTTCACGGCCACGCCCAGCACGGCCGCGCTGGTGCCGTTGATGCCGCTCGGCAGGTCGACCGCGAGCACCGGCGCACCATTGGCGTTGATCGCCTCGATCATCTCACGCGCCTCGCCCTCGACGGGACGGCTGAGGCCCGCGCCGAACAGCGCATCGATGATCAGCGCCGGTCGCCCGATCGCCTGCGGGTTGAACGGGAGCACCGGGTGTTTCCAACCACGCGCGGCCGAGGCCGCGTCGCCCTGGAGCTGGTCCCGCTCGCACATCAGGATCACCGAGACCTCGCGGCCTTGCGCGGCGAGCTCGGCGGCTGCGACAAAACCGTCCCCGCCGTTGTTGCCCGGGCCGGCCACGATCAGGATTGGCCCCTCCTCCACCAGCGCGTGGGCGGCCTCGGCGACCGCCTGACCGGCGCTGAGCATCAGCTTGAAGCCGGGGGTGCCTGCCGCAATGCTGAGCTGGTCGGCGCGCTGCATTTCGGCGTTGGTCAGAACTTCCATGCCACTTCCCTGTCCAAAAGCCTTTTCAACAGGCACGTTCCGCACCGGGCTATCCGGCGGAACAACGATCTGCACAAGTATTGAACCGTTTGCCTATTTCGTAGTCTGCGGTATTTTGTGCGGGTCGGCGCCACCTATCAGAGCTGCACGTTAAAAGGCTGATAACGCTCCAATAATCAGGGCATTTGCAACTTGGCATAGACCCTGCTTTCGCGGAAGTCGCTTCGGTTCGTCGTGCTCACTGGCATTTATCAGGGTGTGGCCGGCCGTTGTTGCCGGACTGGTCAGGGATCCCGGCATAGCGAAGACAAGATCGTGCGTTAAGAAAGCGCATCCTGACGAAGACGTTGCTATTTGTTCGAAAGGCCGGGAGGCGCGCAGTGAAGAAAATCGAAGCCATCATCAAGCCATTCAAGCTCGACGAGGTGAAGGAAGCGCTTCAGGAAGTCGGCCTTCAGGGCATCACCGTCACCGAAGCCAAGGGCTTCGGCCGGCAGAAGGGTCACGCCGAGCTGTACCGCGGCGCAGAATACATCGTCGACTTCCTGCCCAAGGTGAAGATCGAGATCGTGATCGGCGACGATCTGGTCGAGCGCGCCATCGACGCAATCCGCCGCGCCGCGCAAACCGGGCGCATCGGCGACGGCAAGATTTTCGTCTCCAACATCGAAGAGGCGATCCGCATCCGAACCGGCGAATCCGGGCTGGACGCTATCTGAGCCGGGTGCTATCCCGCATTTTGCGACATTCTGACAAGAAATAGGCTGCTTCGGCGGCCTCGTTTTGTTTGTGCCTCGCGCGCCTCAAGAAGCGTGAACACGGTCGCTCGAAGTTTGGAAACCGACCCGCAGAGCCAAAAGGGGTATGCATGAAGACCGCCAAAGACGTCCTGAAATCGATCAAGGACAACGACGTCAAATACGTCGACCTGCGCTTCACCGATCCGCGCGGCAAGTGGCAGCACGTCACCTTCGACATCAGCATGATCGATGAGGACATTTTCGCCGAAGGCACGATGTTCGACGGCTCATCGATCGCCGGCTGGAAGGCGATCAACGAGTCCGACATGTGCCTGATGCCCGATCCGGTGACCGCGACGATCGATCCGTTCTTCGCCGAGACCACCATGGTCATCACCTGCGACGTGCTCGAGCCGACCACCGGCGAGCCCTACAACCGCGATCCCCGCGGCATCGCCAAGAAGGCCGAGGCGATGGTGAAGTCGATGGGCGTTGGCGACACCGTCTTCGTCGGCCCCGAAGCCGAATTCTTCGTGTTCGACGACGTGCGCTTCTCCGCCAATCCCTACAGCACCGGCTTCCGCCTCGACTCCTCGGAGCTGCCGACCAACTCCGACACCGAATATGAAGGCGGCAATCTCGGCCATCGTGTCCGCACCAAGGGCGGCTACTTCCCGGTGCCGCCGCAGGATTCCGTGCAGGACATGCGCTCGGAGATGCTCGGCGCCATGGCCAAGATGGGTGTGAAGGTCGAGAAGCACCATCACGAAGTCGCCTCCGCCCAGCACGAGCTCGGCATGAAGTTCGACACGCTGACGCTGATGGCCGACCACATGCAGATCTACAAATACTGCATCCACCAGGTCGCGCACATCTACGGCAAGACCGCCACCTTCATGCCGAAGCCGGTCTTCGGCGACAACGGCTCGGGCATGCACGTGCACCAGTCGATCTGGAAGGACGGCAAGCCGGTGTTCGCCGGCAACAAATACGCCGACCTGTCGGAGACCTGCCTCCACTACATCGGCGGCATCATCAAGCACGCCAAGGCGATCAACGCCTTCACCAATCCGTCGACCAACTCCTACAAGCGTCTGGTCCCGGGCTATGAGGCTCCCGTGCTGCTCGCCTATTCCGCGCGCAACCGCTCGGCCTCCTGCCGGATCCCCTACACTGCTTCGCCGAAGGCCAAGCGTGTCGAGGTGCGCTTCCCCGATCCGCTCGCCAATCCCTATCTCGGTTTCGCCGCGATGCTGATGGCTGGCCTCGACGGCATCAAGAACAAGATCGATCCGGGTCCGGCGATGGACAAGGACCTCTACGATCTGCCGAAGGAAGAGCTGAAGCAGATCCCGACGGTGTGCGGCAGCTTGCGCGAGGCGCTCGAAAACCTCGACAAGGACCGCGGCTTCCTGAAGAACGGCGGCGTGTTCGACGACGATTTCATCGACGCCTATATCGAGCTGAAGATGACCGAAGTCGCCCGCTTCGAAATGACCCCGCACCCGGTCGAGTTCGAGATGTACTATTCGGGCTAGGTGGCCCGAACGACCACGACGCACGAAAGGCGCCCCTCGGGGCGCCTTTTTTGTGGTCATCGAGTTTCGTTCTGCGTCTGACTCCATTTCGTTCTCAAAGAACGAATCGGAATCGAGAAAACTGGCGCGCATCAATTCTTGATATCTGGTTTATTGCGCCCGAGAGATCGCGAGCGCTGTTGGTAATTCGCAGGATGCATTCAGCGCCGCGAAATCCACCCTGGAGACTAGTTCTCGTGCCTGTTTGCGAAAATCGCCAATCCTCCGCCGCCGGTCGCAACGATCGATAGCCTTATAGGCCTCGGCGCAGCCCCGCAGCTACGCCGCCGCGCGCTGCTTCGCCACCATGGCCTGACCGAACGCCTCGAACAGTTTTCGGTTGATCGGATTGTGCTGCGGGTCGTATTCGGCGTGCCATTGCACGCCGAGCGCAAAGGTCTTGGCTTCCGCGATGCGGATCGCCTCGATGGTGCCGTCCTCGGCAATGCCCTCGATCAGCACGCGCTTGCCGGGATCGAGGATGCCCTGGCCGTGCAGCGAATTGACCCTGATCTTGTCACAGCCGAGCAATTCCGCGAACGCGCCGCCCGGTGTCAGATCGACGTCGTGACGATCGGCGAACACCACTGTCGGGTCGGGATGGATCTCACCGTTCTCAAGCCTTGGCATGCGATGGTTCATGCGGCCCGGGATTTCGCGGATCTCGGGATGCAGCGAGCCGCCGAAGGCGACGTTCATCTCCTGGAGGCCCCTGCAGATGCCGAACAGCGGGATACCGCGGGCAACGCAGGCGACCGAGAGCGCCAGCGCCACCTCGTCGCGGTGGATGTCGTAGGGCTCGTGCGCCTCACACGGATCGACGTTGAAACGGGTCGGATGGACGTTGGCGCGGGCGCCGGTGAGCACGATTCCGTCGACGGTATCGAGCAGCGCGCCGATATCGGTGATGTCGGGCGAGCCCGCGAACATCACCGGCAGACCGCCGGAAACCTCGGCCACGGCGCGCAGATTACGCTCGCCGACCATCTGGACCTGAAATCGATTCTCAACGCGATGGGCGTTCCCGATCACGCCGACGACCGGCTTTCTCATCTCCCGTTCAGACCTCTCGCCGAAGACGATTCTCCAAACATGCCCCTGGGGTGGAACAAATTCAACAGAAGGGTACGCGGGACGGCAATGCTATTTTCGCGCAAATGCCTCCCGGGCCACGATCGCGCCGCCAAGGGGCAGGCCGGCGATCTTCAGCGCGGTCGCCGCCGGGTCGCCCGGCGCAGCCAACCAGGGCAGTTTCGTCTCGATTCCGCGCGTCACGGGCTCCCCGAGCGCGCCACCGAAATCGATCGGCCAAAGCCCGTTGGGCACTATTTCGGCGGTAAGGCCACGGAGTGCGTAACCGTCGCCCAGCACCGCCTCCACATGGTCGCCGGCGACAAGGCGCGCGGTCGTAGGGTCCAGGGGATCGCCAAAGCTCACCAGCACGGGCATTAGGTCGCCCTGCACCGCGACGACGCCGGTCTGCCGGTTGAGCTCGTTGAACGAGACGCGGTTGCCTCGCGCAGCGCCATAAGCGCGGAGCGCGACATAGTTGATGTCGTCGAGATCGAGCTTCGCGCCCTGCTGATGCGCGAGCAATGCCACCACATTCTTTCCCCGGCCGAGGTCGACGAACACGGCCTCGCCGCGCATCGTGGTGCGGCCGCCCCGGCTATAGCCGCGATCGGGCACGACGGACAGAATGCCCGACCCGGTCTTGATCCCGTCAGGCGTCGTCACCTCGACCGCGAGGCGATATTTGTGACCGGGCCGATTGATCCGGATCTGGTCGCCAATCACGAGCACGGCCAGAAGCCCGAGCAGACCCACCCATTTGCTGATGAAACTCAAGCGCGCCCCACCTGTTCTCTCCTCGTCGGTCTGCACCGTTCATACGGCAGCGTCAAACCAGCGCGTTGACGCGGTCTTGATCAAAAGCGTGTTTGTCGAAAGAGTGCCCCCCGGTCCACCTAAAGGACATTGCGTGATCACATTCCCGAATGAACGACCCCCGACCCGTTTTGATCTGGCTTGGGGCATTTCGGTCGGCGGCATCGGTGTGGTGCTGTTCGCCGTGCTGCTCGCGTTCTCCTGGTACTTCGCGACCACCCTGCTCCTGATCTTCGCCGGGGTGCTGCTGGGCCTTGGGCTCAACGCGCTGACCAACGCGCTTGGCCGGCACGCGCGTCTTCCGCATACGCTGCGGCTCGCGATCGTCTGCTTGGCCCTCGCGCTGATGCTCGCGGGCATCGCATATCTCGGCGGCGCCACCATCGCCGATCAGGCGGCGGGACTCAGCAAAACCATCAAATCCCAGATCGGCAACGTCAAATCATTCCTGGACAATCACGGCATCGACACCAGCTTCTTCGATTTCGGGAGCTCCGGACCCGGTTCGTCTCCCGACGCGCAACCGGAGCCGACGCCGTCGGCCGGCACGGCGTCGCGCGGGGCAATACCCGGCGCAGGCGCCCTTGCCTCCAGCGGCGGGGCGATCGTGAGCCAGACGTTCAAGCTGCTGCTTGGCACCATCCACGGCGTGGGAAACATCTTCATCGTGCTGTTTCTGGGAGTCGCCTTCGCCGCCCAACCCAGCGTCTATCGCGAGGGATTGCTGTTCATCGCGCCTGCAAAACATCGCGCGCGCACGGCCGTCATCATCGACCGCGTCAGCGAGACACTTGAACGATGGCTGATCGCACAGATGATCGTCATGCTCGCGGTCGGCGCGGTAACCTGGATCGGGCTTCTCATCATCGGCATCCCGGGCTCCTTCATTCTCGGGATTCAGGCGGGACTGCTCGGCTTCATTCCGACCGTCGGCGCCATCATAGCCGGCGTCGTGGTCGTGCTGGCGAGCCTCGCCTCAGGATGGATTCCGGCGCTGTCGGCGTTTCTCCTCTTCATGGGCGTCCACGCCATGGAGAGCTACGTGCTGACGCCCCTGCTGCAGCGGCAGGCACTGGACATTCCGCCGGCCACGCTGTTCGCGTTCCAGATCCTGCTCGGCGTCGTGTTCGGGATCTGGGGCCTGGCGCTGGCGCTGCCACTGGTCGCCATCGCCAAAGTCGTGATCGACCATTTCAAGACGTATGAAGCGCCGCCTCTGGCGGAGGCGGCCTGAGCCGCCTCAGGTGATGAGCACGGTTTCGGTGTGCTCCACCTCAGGCGGTGCCGCAAAATACTGGCCGACGAGGCCGCGCCATTCGGTGAAATTCTCGGAGCCGCGAAAATCGACGGTGTGGTTCTCGAGCGTCTCCCACTTCACCATCAGACGATAGCGCTGCGGCTTCTCGATCGACTTGTGCAGCTCGAAACCGTGAAAACCCTTGGAGCGGCCGAAAGCGGCCTTCGCCTTGGCAACGGCGGCCTCAAAATCGTTCTCGCTGCCCGGCTTGACGTCGATTTGCGCGATCTCGGTGATCATCTGTTTCCACCCATTTTGTTCGATGGGCGTGTCTACCGCAGCCCGCGACAAAGAAAAAGGCGCCGAAACGGCGCCCTGCCCGGTCCAAGAATGCAGATCACTCAGGCGAGCAGCAGAACGGTGCCCACCACCATCAGCGCACAACCGGCGAACAGCGCGAGCGGCCAGTAATTGCGGCCTTGCGTGTAGCGCCCCTGGGCGCGGCGCTCGGTGATCAGCGCGCTCTCGTATTCGTCCGCGGTCGAGAACAGGCACGCGAAGCCGCCGCGTGCCGAAGTCGCCGCGGCTTCGAGCGACATCAAGGCGGTCTGCGGGTTCCGTCGACGGATCGATTCCATGACCGCAATGGTAGGGATCGAATGGTAAACAGGGGATTACCGCGAGGCCTCCTTTGCCTAGGCGGTCGCCGGCTGCGCTTTGGACTGCGTGTTGGGCACGCCGATCCGCGCGGCGCTCTGGCGGCGCCAGTTCTCCAGCGACAGTGGCAGCTCCTCCGCCGACTCGACGCGGTTTCGGCCGCCGCGCTTGGCCTGGTAGAGCGCGGTGTCGGCCGAGGCCAGCAGCACTTCGAGCTCGGTGCCGGCCGGACCGCCGGCGACGCCGATGCTGACGGTGGTGTCGACCGGGCCCTCGTCGACGACGACGCCGGAGGTCTCGAAGGCCTCGCGCACGCGCTCAGCGACCAGCACGCCCTCCTCGAGCGAACACGGCAGGAGGGCGGCGAACTCCTCGCCGCCGATGCGACCCGACATGTCGCTGATGCGCAGATTGCTGACGACGACGGTCGAGAACAGTTTCAGCATCTCGTCGCCGGCGGGATGGCCGAACCGGTCGTTGATCGACTTGAAATGATCGATATCGAAGATCATCACGGTCACGGGACGTCCGGCCTTTGCCTCGCGCTCGATCACGCGCCCGCAGGCTTCCGAGAAGCCGCGGCGGTTGAGCATGCCGGTCAGCGGATCGGTGGAGGCGGCGGTCCGGTGCGCGGTGACGGTGCGCTCGGACACCAGCATGAAGATCACGAACACGGTGCCGACGGCATAAAGCACGAGCTCGACCGCGAACACGGTGACCCAGATGCTGCTGGCGAAACCCGCATCGTGCGGACGCAGGAAGCTGCCGAGCACGATCGGCAGCATCAAGACGCAGCCGTGCATCACCGGCACCACGAAGGCCGGCCAGCGCCGTTGCAGGCTCTTGCGTCGCTCGACCCAGAGCTCGCTGGCGGTCAACGCCGCATAGACCGACACGATGCCGGCGCCGACGATCATGCGCAGCATGGACGCGGGGGGATCGAGCAGCGTGGCGGCAGCGACCCAGGCGAGCGCGCCGACCAGGAGACCCGGCCAATTCGGCTTGCGGCCGTGGAAGACGCGCGCCGCATTCCACACCATGCCGCACGCGACGAAGCCGACCGCGTTCAGCGCAAGGTAAAGATGCGGCCCCAATCTGTCGCCCGCCGCCGTCCAGAGCGCGACCGATGCGGCGCCGAGGAGATAGGCGGTGCCCCACCATTTCAGCGCAGCGCTATTCTCCTGCCTTCCGAAAAACACCATCATGGCGCCGAGCAGTGCGGCGACCATGGTGGCGACCAAATAGAGCGTGATGCTATCGAGCGACATCATGTCGGCCCCCTTCTAGACATAGCAGTTACGCGATCGGATCAACCGATTTGCGCGCCCTTCCAAAAGCGACGCTATGTCCCGCGGGTTCCATTCAGGTTTTCATGCGAGCCCAAGTTTTCAGGAAACACGCCATCAATTTGCATACAAACGAACAGCAAAAAGGGCGCTGAAATCAGCGCCCTTTTGCATCTCATTGAAGCCGCTTTCGCGACGAATGCGACCGATGCGATTAACGCTTCGAGAACTGGAAGGACCGGCGGGCCTTGGCCTTGCCGTACTTCTTGCGCTCGACCACGCGGGAGTCGCGGGTGAGGAAGCCGCCCTTTTTGAGCACGGTGCGCAGCTCCGGCTCGAAATAGGTCAGTGCCTTGGAGATGCCGTGACGGACGGCACCGGCCTGGCCGGACAGACCACCGCCGGCGACGGTGCAGATCACGTCATACTGGCCGGACCGCGCGGCCACGGAGAACGGCTGCTCGATCATCATGCGCAGCACGGGACGGGCGAAATAGACCTCGACCTCGCGCGCGTTGACCGTGACCTTGCCGGCGCCTGGCTTGATCCAGACGCGGGCGACCGCGTCCTTGCGCTTGCCGGTGGCATAGGCGCGGTTGAACTTGTCGACTTTCTTCTCGTGCTTGGGCGCGTCGGGCGCGGCCGCCGTCTTGAGCTGCGAGAGCTGGTCGAGCGACTGGATGGATTCGGCCATGTTATGCGGCCCTCGTGTTCTTGCGGTTCAACTTGGCGATGTCGATCTTCTCGGGCGTCTGGGCCTCGTGCGGATGATCGGCGCCGCCATAGACGCGCAGGTTGCCCATCTGGACGCGACCGAGCGGGCCACGCGGGATCATGCGCTCGACGGCCTTCTCCAGCACGCGCTCGGGATGCTTGCCCTCGAGGATCTGGCGCGCGGTGCGCTCCTTGACGTGGCCGACATAGCCGGTGTGCTTGTAATAGGTCTTCTGCTCGCGCTTGCGGCCGGTGAGAACCGCATGCTGCGCGTTGATGATGATGATGTTGTCGCCGCAATCAACGTGCGGGGTGTAGGTCGGGAGGTGCTTGCCGCGCAGGCGCATGGCGACGATGGTGGCGAGACGGCCGACGACCAGACCCTTGGCGTCGATCAGTACCCACTTCTTCGTCACCTCAGCCGGCTTTGCCGAAAAGGTTTTCATGTCAGAGTTTCCGTGAACGGGGAGCATCGGCGCGAACACCGCACCGGACTGGCCGTTTTTTAGAGAACAGAGGCGCCGCGGTCAATGCCCAAAGGCGGAATTTACTTGTTCAATATCAACGACTTAGAAATATGGTATTAAGATACCCGTAAAAAGTTCAAACGTTTGGAATGGAATAGGTCGAGGTGACATGCGCAATCGGATCGGGCGAGGTGCCGGACAATAGCTTCACCTCACCGACTGCGAGGCGCTTGCCGAGCTTGAGCAGCCGCGCCTCCGCCAGCACGTCCTGCCCGGGCTGGCCCTTGCGCAGGAAGTTAATGTTGAGATTGGTGGTCACCGCGAGCCCGATCGGCCCGATCGCGGACAACAGCACCACGTACATCGCGAAATCGGCGAGCGCCATCAGGGTCGGGCCGGACACGGTTCCACCCGGCCGCAGCATCTTTTCGCTATAGCGCTGACGCAAAAGGCAGGCCTGACCGTCCGCGCTCTCGATCGTGATGTCGTCGCCGCTGAAGGCCTGGGGAAACTCATTGCGGAGGAACTGCTCGAGCTCCGCCACGCTCATTTTCGCTAACGCCATGCTGCCCCTCACCCTCGCTTCACGTCCCCTGTTACATTAAGTTATCTGCGTCATCCAATCGCAATAATCCAACCGGAAACGCTTTGATGTCCGTCCAGGCCGCCCGCGCCCCCTCCCCGCAACTGCCGATCCTGCTGCGCGAGACCGTCGGCCCTATCGCGGTCCTGACCCTGAACCGCCCGGCCGCCCGCAACAGCCTGTCGGCGGCGATGATCGCAAGCCTGCATGCCGAGCTCAACGAGATCCGCGACGACAAGTCCGTCCGCGGCGTCGTGATCGCGGCCAACGGTCCCGCCTTCTCCGCCGGCCACGACATGAAGGAGCTGACCGCGCGTCGCGGCGACCCGGATCGCGGCCGTGCCTTCTTCGCCGAGATGATGACCGCCTGCAGCGCGATGATGCAGGCGATCGTGCACCTGCCCAAGCCCGTGGTCGCATCCGTTCAGGGCATCGCCACTGCCGCCGGCTGCCAGCTCGTGGCCAGCTGCGATCTCGCGATCGCCTCGGAAGCAGCACACTTCGCCACTCCGGGCGTCGACATCGGCCTGTTCTGCTCGACGCCAATGGTGGCGCTGTCGCGCAATGTGCCGCGCAAGCAGGCGATGGAGATGTTGCTGACAGGCGAGCCGATCCCGGCCGCACGCGCTCGCGAGATCGGGCTCGTCAATCGTGTCGTCGCCGCCGGCAGCGAGCGCCATGCCGCCATTGCGCTCGCCGAACAGGTCGCGCTGAAATCCGCCTATACCGTCAAGCTCGGCAAGGAGGCGTTCTACCGCCAGGCCGAGATGAACCTTGCAGATGCCTATCGCTATGCGGCAGAGGTGATGACCGAGAACATGATGGCGCGCGACGCCGAGGAAGGCATTGGCGCCTTCATCGAGAAGCGCACGCCGACATGGCGGGATGAGTAATTCGTCATTGCGAGCGAAGCGAAGCAATCCAGAATCCCTCCTCGGAGACAGACTGGATTGCTTCGTCGCTTCGCTCCTCGCAATGACGGCGAAAGATGAGCCCGAAAAGATGAGCCAATGAACCACGACGCCTATCCCGACAATTACATCCGGGGCATCCTCAACAACGTGAAATCGATCGCGATGGTCGGCGCCTCGCCGGCCAACGTGCGGCCGAGCTATTTCGCGTTCAAATATCTGGCCCAGCGTGGCTACGACATGATCCCGGTCAATCCCGGCCATGTCGGCAAGGAGCTGCTCGGAAAACCCTTCGTCGCCTCGCTGTCCGACATCGGCCGTCCCGTCGACATGATCGACATTTTCCGCAACTCCAGCCACATCATGCCCGTGGTCGAGGAAGCCCTCACGCTCGATCCGCTGCCGATGGTGATCTGGATGCAGTTGGGGGCACGCGACGACGCGGCGGCGCTGAAGGCGGAATCGGTCGGTATCAAGGTGGTGATGAACCGCTGCCCCAAGATCGAATATGGCCGCCTGTCGTCGGAGATCTCGTGGATGGGCGTCAATTCACGCACGCTGAGCTCGAAACGCGCTCCGGTGCCGACGCAGGGCATGCGGCTATCCCTCAATCGGATGAGTGTCGGCGGCGGCGAAACCGCGGCATCGGACCGCGCCGCCAAAAACAAGACCGAGCAAAGCTGACGCAGTTGCGAAGGTTTCATTTCGCGAACGCGACAATGCGTAGCACGATCGTTCCGATGTGAAGCCGCGCCTTGACGGCAGCCGCGGCGCCAATCAGCATGCCGCGCGATTTCAGACCACGACAACAGGACGCCCTCAATGAGCGATCGCCTTCCGGGATTTTCGACCCTCGCCGTGCATGCCGGTGCACAGCCCGATCCCACCACTGGTGCGCGCGCGACTCCGATCTATCAAACGACGTCGTTCGTCTTCAACGACGCCGACCACGCCGCCTCTCTGTTCGGCCTGCAGGCCTTCGGCAACATCTATACCCGCATCGGCAATCCCACCAACGCGGTGCTGGAAGAGCGCGTCGCAGCACTCGAAGGCGGCACGGCCGCGCTGGCGGTGGCCTCGGGCCATGCCGCGCAGGTCGTGGTGTTGCAGCAATTGCTCCAGCCCGGCGACGAGTTCATCGCCGCGCGAAAGCTCTATGGCGGCTCCATCAACCAGTTCACCCACGCGTTCAAGAGCTTCGGCTGGAACGTGGTGTGGGCCGATCCCGACGACATCGCGAGCTTCGAACGCGCGGTCACGCCGCGCACGAAAGCGATCTTCATCGAGTCCATCGCCAATCCCGCCGGCAGCATCACCGACATCGAGGCGATCTCGACGGTGGCGCGCAAGGCGGGCGTACCGCTCATCGTCGACAATACGCTGGCCTCACCCTATCTGATCCGTCCCATCGACCACGGTGCCGACATCGTCGTGCACTCGCTGACGAAGTTTCTCGGCGGCCACGGCAATTCGATCGGCGGCATCATCGTCGATGCCGGCACTTTCGACTGGTCGACCGGCGGCAAATATCCGATGCTATCGGAGCCGCGGCCCGAATATCACGGCATCCGGCTGCAGGAGACGTTTGGCAATTTCGCCTTTGCGATCGCCTGCCGCGTGCTCGGCCTGCGCGACCTCGGACCCGCGCTGTCGCCATTCAACGCCTTCATGATCCTCACCGGCATCGAGACATTGCCGCTGCGTATGCAGAAGCACTGCGACAACGCGAAAGCGGTCGCCGAATTCCTCGCCGGCCATCCGGCGGTGGCCGCGGTGAACTATGCGGGCCTTGCAAGCGACAAGTACAACCAGCTCGCGCGCAAATACGCGCCGAAGGGTGCCGGCGCCGTGTTCACCTTCAGCCTGAAGGGCGGCTACGATGCCGGCGTCAGCCTGGTGTCGAAGTTGCAGCTGTTCTCGCATCTGGCCAATGTCGGCGACACCCGCTCGCTGGTCATCCATCCGGCCTCGACCACGCACAGCCAGCTCGACGACGCCGCCAAGGTCAAGTCCGGCGCCGGCCCCGACGTGGTGCGGCTCTCGATCGGCATCGAGGACAAGGAAGATTTGATCGCCGATCTGGAACAGGCACTGGGCACGTAGCTGTCCTGGACATTCCGGGGCGCTTTGATGTGCCCCGGGAGTCCGGCTCCAGTTAACAGTCATTAACCATATCTGCCGCATACATCGTCACTGGATCGCCCCCTTTGATTCGGAGCCGACGATGCTGCGCTGGATGGTGCCTGCCCTGGCGGCGATGTTGACAGTCTCAGCTGCGTTCGCCGCCGATCTGCCGGCCACGCCAAAGCGGCGGGCGGCCGCTCCGCCGCAGGAGCCGCCGCAGGTCTATGTCGAGACCGATCCGGATGCGCTGATCTCGCCGGCCTACGGCATCGGCAGCTACATCCGCAATTTGCCGGGTACGCCACTGCTCCCGGGCTCCCACACGCTGCCGGGCTATTACGGCCGCCCCTGGGACTACGATTACCAGGGCGCGTATTACGGCGGGAAGCAGGTCGATTATTTCTGGCGCCTGCCCTACTCGTGCGGCATCTACGGCTATTGCTGAAGAGCAGATCCGATCAGCCGGCCTGACCGACGGGAACGGCGCGCGGCTGCGCTTCGGTTGCGCCACGCGTCGCGAGCCGCTCTGTCTGCATCACCGCAAGCGTCAGCACCACGATGGCGACTGCCTGATGCGCGAGCGCGAGATCGATCGGCACCTGGTTGAGCAGCGTGAGGATGCCGAGCAATGCTTGCAGGCTGACCGCGCCCAGCAGCAAAAGCGCGCCGCTTGCCGCCGAACCCGCGCGTGAACGCACGGCGTCGAACGCGTGCAACGCCGCCAGCGCGAACAGCGCATAGGCCGTCATCCGGTGCTCGAACTGCACCGTCAGCACATTGTCGAACATGTTGCGCCACCACGGCGTCTCGAACCACAGCCGCTCCCCTGAGGGAATGAACGCGCCGTCGATCTGCGGCCAGGTGTTGTAGGCGCGGCCGGCGCGCAGGCCCGCAACCAGAGCACCAAAATAGATCTGGATAAAGGTCACCGCGAGGAGCAAGGCGCTGGTAAAGCGCAGCCGCGACGATGCTGCGATCTGCGGACGCCCGGCGAGCCGCCGCACCGTCCAGACGATGCCGGCGAAGATCACGAGCGCGAGCATAAGATGTGTCGCCAGCCGATATTGCGACACCTCGACGCGTTCGGACAGCCCCGAGGCCACCATCCACCAGCCGACCGCGCCCTGGAGGCCGCCGAGCGCGAACAACAGCCACAGCCGCCGCTTCAACTCACCGGACAGGCCGCCGCGCCAGAGGAAGAACAGGAACGGCAACAGATAGGCGACGCCGATGAAACGGCCGAGCAGCCGGTGGCTCCATTCCCACCAGAAGATCTGCTTGAACTCGGACAGGCTCATGCCGGCGTTGAGCTCGCGATATTGCGGGATCGTCTTGTAGGCCTCGAAGGCCGCCGTCCACTGCGCTTCCGAAAGTGGTGGCACGCTGCCCGTGACCGGCTTCCACTCGACGATCGAGAGCCCGGATTCCGTCAGCCGCGTTGCGCCTCCGACCAGTACCATCAGCGCGATCAGC
Organism: Bradyrhizobium sp. Kon56; assembly: GCF_055807635.1. Taxonomy (NCBI): domain Bacteria; kingdom Pseudomonadati; phylum Pseudomonadota; class Alphaproteobacteria; order Hyphomicrobiales; family Nitrobacteraceae; genus Bradyrhizobium; species Bradyrhizobium sp. Kon56. Next base: position 53,198 of record NZ_JBVVOU010000020.1, read on the forward strand.
GCAGCCACTGAGATCAGCCACCAGCGCACGGCGCGATACGGCTCGGACGGGGCGGAATTCGTCGTCATTCGAGGCAAAACCAGAGCTTGAACCGGACTGCGTGCCCCTTATAGTCCCCCGCTCCCGCAGCGCAAGTTACGCGAAAGCCGCGATATTCCGTCATGACGATCCGCACTCGCAAGTTCCTCGGCACCATCCTGCTCCTGGTGCTCGCCACCGTCTGGGCACTGCTCGGCATGGCGCTGGCGCAGATGCCGTGGATCGCCGAGTCCGGCTGGCGCCAGGCCATCTATTATGTGGTGGTCGGCATGGGCTGGGTGCTGCCGGCCATGCCGATCGTGAGCTGGATGCAGCGGCCCGATCGGGCCAAGTCGAGTTCGTAGCGCTTCCAGTTCGTAGCGCTTCTAGGTCGCAGCAGTCCCGGTCGGCTTCACCGGCGCAAAAGCGACCCCCGACACCAGCACCCGCATCATGCGCAGCGAGCGCACCCGGCCATCCCAGGAAATGCGCGGCAGCGCGCGCAGATTGGTGCGTCCCTCCGCGTCCACCACGCCCGGGATCGTCGTCACCGCGCTGGCAAAACCGGCCTCCTCCGCCATGATGACATGGCTGCGCCGGAACGAGGCGCGATCACCGAACGGAAAGGCGAGATGCCGGATGTCGCGATCGAAGGCCGCTTCCGCGACTGCCTTGCCCATCGTCATCTCGCGCAGCGCGGCCGCATCCTTCATGTTGGCGAGAACGGGATAGTTCACGGTCGCACTGCCGATTGTCACCAGCGGATCGGCCGAAAGCCTTGCCAGATCCTCCCAATTCATCGATGCCTCGCGTGAGAGCGCGGCAAGGTCGACCCGGTAGCGCGTGCAGAGGTCTGCGATCGCAGCCGACACATCCGCCGGCGGCAGCGAGCGCAGCCAGGCCTCGAGGAACGAAAACAGCGCCTGCTTCTCCGCGTTGCCAGTCACAGTGAAGCGCTGCTCCTTCTCGCCCATCAAGAGACTGACACGGCTCTCGCGCGCGATCACCTGTTCAAGTCCGAGCCACCAGGCCTCGCCGACGCCGTCGGGAAACGCCGTGGGCACATAGATCGTGAAGGGCACGGCGTGGCGCGCCAGCACCGGATAGGCAAAGTCGATCAGATCCTTGCCGGCGCCGTCGAAGGTGAGTGCCACGAAGCGCCGCTGTTCCGACAGCGTCACCGCGCGCCGGCAGACCTCGTCCATGCCGACGAAATCATAGTTCCACCGCTTCAGCGCGCGAATGGCGCGATCGAGGAAATGCGGCGTGATCTCGTTCTCGCGCAGCGGCTGAAACCCGCCGCGCCGGCGCGACCGCACATGCGCAAAGCGCAGGATGGCGCCGGCACCACGACTGCGCAGCGCAGCCTGGCCCGTGAACCAGGTCAGCTCAAGTCGCAGCCGTTCCAGCCATCTGTCGTCGGATGCCAATGTCCCACCTCGCGCCCGTCGGCGGCCGGTCCCCTCTTAGTCATTACCCTTTGTTGACATTTCTTTGCAAAGGTCGGCCACAGGCCGAATTACGCATATTTTTGATTTCTCGACAGGTTCGCGAATGACCATGGCTGCGGCGATGCAAAGCCGGACGGCAGAATTGCCAGCGCAGTCGAAAGCGGGCCGCATCGCGCATGTCGATATCGTGACCGATCTCCGCGCGGCCGAGGCCGTCTGGCGCGCCTTCGAGCAGCCCGGTCATCTCTTCACGCCCTATCAGCGATTTGATCTGCTCAGTCCCTGGCAGCGTCTGGTCGGCGAGCAGGAACGCGCCCGCCCCTTTATCGTCATTGCCCGCGACTCCGAGCATCGGCCGCTGCTGCTGCTGCCGCTCTCGCTGCGCCAAAGCCACGGCGTGCGCACCGCCTGCTTCATGGGCGGCAAGCATACGACCTTCAACATGGGCTTGTGGAACGCCGAATTTGCAGCGCAGGTCGCCAGCGGTGATCTCGACGCGCTGCTTGCGCCGCTCAACGAACATGCCGACGTGCTCGCACTGACGCAGCAGCCGCTGCACTGGAACGACCAGCAGAACCCGTTCGCGCATTTGCCACGCCAAAGCGCGATCAACGGCTGCCCGCTGCTCACGATGGAACCGGGCGGTCCGCCGGCATCGCGGATCAGCAACTCCTTCCGCCGCCGCCTCAAGAGCAAGGAGAAGAAGCTCCAGGCGCTCGCCGGCTATCGCTATCATTTGGCGACCACCGATGCGGACATCACCCGCCTGCTCGACTGGTTCTTCCGTATCAAGCCGGCTCGGATGGCCGAACAGAAGCTGCCCAACGTCTTCGCAGAGCCCGGCGTCGAGCAATTCGTCCGCAGCGCCTGCCTTGCACCACGCGGCGACGGCCGCGTCATCGACATCCACGCGCTCGAATGCGACGACGAGGTGATCGCAATCTTCGCTGGCGTCGCCGACGGCAAGCGCTTCTCGATGATGTTCAACACCTACACAATGTCCGAGCACGCCCGCTACAGCCCCGGGCTGATCCTGATGCGCTACATCATCGACCGCTGCGCCGAGCGCGGCTACCGCTCGCTCGACCTCGGCATCGGCTCGGACGAGTACAAGCGGATGTTCTGCAAGGACGACCAGGACATCTTCGACAGTTTTGTTCCGCTGACGCCACGCGGAAAGCTCGCGGCGATGGCGATGTCCTCGCTGAGCCACGGCAAGCGGCTGGTGAAACAGAACCAGATGTTGTTCGACCTGGCGCAGCGGCTGCGGCGAGCGTTCGGGTAGCTCTCGCCATTGCACGACTGCCCACCTTCTCCCCTTGTGGGAGAAGGTGGCGCGAAGCGCCGGATGAGGGGTTGTATCAGCAAGTCAAAATGCGAGAGGCACGCGCGGAGAGAGACCCCTCACCCGTCTCGCCGCTATCGCGGCGAGCCACCCTCTCCCACAGGGGGAGAGGGTAAGAAACGCCTACGCCGCCACGACGCGCGGCGCGTCCCTCGCATCCGACGGCTGCACCGGTCTGTTCAGCATCGTCACTTCATTGAATCCGACGGCGCTGAGCTGCTCGCACATCAGTGCGCGCGCATCCGGCGCCATCGACGCGTCGGGCACGACGACGGCGCGGGCATTCGCCGTCAGGAGCTCCGCAGGAAGGTCGGAGGCACTGCCGGCATCGAGCAGCACGTGGTCGTAGGCGCGCAGCAGCGCGTCGATCGCGAGCGTCACGCGGGGCGACTGCAACAGGCTGCGATCGAAGCCGGGGCGGCCTGCCATGACCAGATGCAGCCGCGAGAGCTTGTCCCGGGTGATGATCTGCGCGAACGACGCCTCGCCCTGCATCAGTTCGGCGAGGCCGGGTGCCGAGGCATCGACGGACACGGCGGCCATGGTCGGCGAGGACGCGGCGAGATCGACCACGACGACCCGCGCATCGCGCGCCAGGTGCCGGGCCAATGTCAGCGTCGACAGCGTGATGGCTTCGCCGCTCGCAGTGCCGAGCACCGTGACCTTCTTCGCCATGGCTCCGGCGGCGCGCAGGCTGTCGGCCAGATGCTCGATCTCCGCGAATTCGGCGACATCGGCATCGGCCGTCATCTCCGGCTGCAGCGGCGCGGGTTCTGCCATGACCGGATCGACGACCGGATCGGCGAAGGGCTCGACGACCACCGGTTGGACGATTTGTTCCTGGCGAGCCGACGCCCGCATGAGCGTTGGCGTGAACACCGCCACCGCACGGGGCGCGGTCTGGCGCAACAACTCTCCGGTGACGACGACGCCGGACGAGAGCAGCAGTGTCGCGATCGTCGCGATCAGCACGATCGGCAGCTTCTTCGGATAGGCCGGCGTGTTCGAGACGACGGCGCGCGAGATGATGCGGCCATCCGTCGGCGCGGTGTCGATGGTCTCGCGGGTGTTGGCCTCACGGTACTTCGCGAGATAGGTTTCGAGCAGGTCGCGCTGCGCCTTGGCCTCACGCTCGAGGGCGCGGAGCTGCACGTCCTGGCCGTTGGTGGCCGTCGCCTGCTTCTTGAGCTGCTCGAGGCTCGCCGACAATTCCTGAACGCGCCCGCTGGCGGCGCGCGCATCGTTTTCGAGCGTGCGGGCGAGCTTGGCGGCCTCGTCGCGGATCTGGGTGTCGAGGTCGGCGAGTTGCGCCTTCAACTCCTTGATGCGCGGATGGTTGCCGAGCAACGTCGACGATTGCTCGGCCAGTTGCGCCCGCAACGCCACGCGCTGCTGGGAGGGCGTGCGCATCGATTCCGAGTTCAAGATTTCCGACGATTCGATTGGCTTGCCGCTCTGGATCATCTCGCGGATCAGGCGCGCCTTGGACTCGGCATCGGCCTTGAGCGCGCGCGCGTTGTTGAGCTGGGTGTTGACCTCGCCCATCTGCTGGTTCGACAGCGTCGTGTTGTTGGTGCCAACGAACAGGCTCGACTTGGAGCGGAAATCCTCGGCCTTCGCTTCGGCCTCGGAGACATTCCGTCGCAGTTCGTCGATCCTGCCGGCATACCACTGGCTGGCGTTTCGGGCCTGGTCCTGGCGCGCATCCTGCTGGAGCACGAGATAGCCGTCGGCGATCGAATTGGCGACGCGGACGGCGAGATCGGGATCGGCAGACTGGAATTCGATCACGATCACGCGTGACTTGTCGACGGCGTAGGCCTGGAGGCGCTCGTAATAGGCGTCCAGCACCCGCTCTTCCGGCGTCATCGAGAACGGATCGCGGCCCATGCCGACCAGCGCCGCAAGAGACTTCAGCGGCGAAACGCCTTGCAGCACCGGATCGAACTCGGGCCGCTCCGCAAGCTTGTTCTTCTTGATGATCTCGCGCGCGAGATCGCGCGACAGCACGAGCTGCACCTGGCTGGTGACGGCTTCGGCGTCGAGCGCCTGCCGTTCCTCGGCGCGATCGCTATTGGGCCGCAGAAACACGTTCTCACGGCCGTCGATCAGGATACGGGATTCAGACTTGTAGCGCGGCGTGATGAGATTGACGATTGCGATGGATGCGACGAGCGCCAGCACCGTCGGAACGATGATCCAGCCGCGCTTGCGCGCCAATGCCGCGCCGAGCGCGTGCAGGTCGATGTCGCCGGATTCGACTGGCGCCGACCGCGGAGCAACGGGCGCAGGCTTTGCTTCAATGCTGGGCTCGAGTTCAGCCCGCTTGGCTGCTGCCTTCGAGACAGCCCGCTTGACCACCGCCTTGTCCTTGCCGGCACGCCAGAACGCTAAACGCATCGAACACTCCCGCAGGCGCAACGCCACGAACCTACCTCAACCAGGGCGATTACACTCCATTAAGGTTGCCGCTGGGTTAATCGCAGCGTCGGGCGGCTCGCGCAGGTGCGTCCGTCACCGTTTGTTAACCACGAGGCCTCTTAATCCGTCTCGATATTTCGTCAGATTGTTCGAGCATTCGCCGTCGAGCGCTGGTTTTGATCATGCCCCCCTCTCCCGACCAGCCGCTTCGCATCCTGCACGCCGTGCGCGCTCCGGTCGGCGGCATCTTCCGCCACATCCTCGACGTCGCCAACGGCCAGGTCGATCGTGGCCATCACGTCGGAATTCTCGCCGACAGTCTCACCGGCGGTGAGCGCGCCGACAAGGCCCTTGCCGAGCTCGCACCGCGGCTGAAGCTCGGCGTGCACCGGATGGCGATCCGCCGCGAACCGTCGCCTGACGATGTCCTGGTCTGGTTTCGCTTGCGGCGCCTGATTGCCACGCTCAAGCCCGACGTCATGCATGGCCACGGCGCCAAGGCCGGCGCTTTCATCCGGATGCGGCGGCGATCCGACGACACCATCCGCATCTACACCCCGCATGGCGGCTCGTTGCATTATCCCCTCAACACCCTCAAGGGCGAGTTTTACGCGCGGCTCGAGCGTGCGCTGATGGATGCGACCGACCTGTTCCTGTTCGAAAGCGCGTTTGCCCGCGACACCTATCAGCGCATCGTCGGCAAGCCGAAGGGCGTGGTGCATTGCGTCTTCAACGGCGTGACGCCGGAGGAATTCGAACCTGTCGTCATGGCCGACGACGCCACCGACCTCGCTTATGTCGGTGAGTTCAGGCACATCAAGGGGGCCGATCTGCTGGTCGACGCGGTGGCGCGCCTGCACGAGGGCGGCAAGAAGGTCACACTGACTCTTGGTGGCGACGGCGAGGAGACCGCGGCGCTGAAAGCGCAGGTCGAGAGGCTCGGCCTCTCCAGCGCCATCCGCTTCATCGGTCACGTCAAGGCACGCTACGGCTTCTCCAAGGGGCGGCTGTTGGTCGTTCCGTCGCGTGGCGATTCCATGCCCTATGTCGTGATCGAGGCCGGTGCCGCCGGCATTCCGATGATTGCGTCCAAGATCGGCGGCATTCCCGAGATTTTCGGCGCGGAGAACCCGGCGCTGTTTGCGCCGAGCAACGCGGAAGCCATGGCGGAGGCGATCGCGGCCGCGCTCGACAATCCGCTGGGAACAGCGCAGCGCGCCTTGTCGCTTCGCGAGCGCATCTCCGCGCATTTCTCGCAGCAGGCGATGGTCGAGGGCGTGCTCGCGGGCTATCGCGACGCATTTACCAATCACTAACCATCCTTAAGGCCCGCTTTAGAGAATCTTCCGATTTGTTCGATAATCGATGTGCCAGGGGATGCTCGCCCGGGGCGCAAGGACGCGTCCCGCGGGTTTTTGGAATGGACGTGGACGCCCGTGGAACCGCTCAACGCACGCTCGATGCTCGATGCCGCGACCAGCGCCGCGGCGAAGCCGGCTGACCGGCCCTTTGTGGAGCGCCGCCAGCGGCTCTCGCCCGCCGCGCTCGACGTCGTCAACCAGAAGGTCGCCCGCGCCTATTCGCCGATCGTGATCACCGGCTTCGTGCGCCTCGCCGATTTCGCGCTGCTGAGCCTCGTCGGCATCGTACTCTATCTCGGCTATGTCATGCCGCACGCCGGCTCCTTCAGCTGGATCTATCCCGCGCAGATCATCGCCGTCGCGGTTTCCGCCGTGGTCTGCTTCCAAGCCGCCGACATCTATCAAGTGCAGCTGTTCCGCGGTCAGCTCCGGCAGATGACGCGGATGATCTCGTCCTGGTCGTTCGTCTTCCTGTTGTTCATCGGCATCTCCTTCTTCGCCAAGTTCGGCAGCGAAATATCGCGGCTCTGGCTTGCCGCCTTCTACGTCCTCGGGCTCGCCGCGCTCCTCTGCGAACGTCTGGTGCTGCGCTCGCTGGTGCGCGCCTGGGGGCGCGAGGGCCGGCTCGACCGCCGCACCATCATCGTCGGCTCCGACGGCAACGGCGAACAATTGGTCGAGGCGCTGAAGCAGCAGGAGGATTCCGACATCCATGTGCTCGGCGTATTCGACGACCGCAACGACAGCCGCGCGCTCGACACCTGTGCCGGCGCGCGCAAGCTCGGCAAGGTCGACGACATCGTCGAATTCGCCCGCCGCACCCGCGTCGATCTCGTGCTGTTCGCGCTACCGATCTCCGCCGAGACGCGCATCTTGGAGATGCTGAAGAAGCTCTGGGTGCTGCCGGTGGACATCCGCCTCTCCGCACACACCAACAAGCTACGCTTCCGCCCTCGCTCCTATTCCTATATCGGCGAGGTACCGACGCTGGACGTGTTCGAGGCGCCGATCACCGACTGGGACCTGGTGATGAAATGGCTGTTCGACCGCGTGGTCGGCACCCTCGCGCTGCTTGTGGCCTTGCCGGTGATGGGATTGGTGGCGCTGGCCGTGAAGCTCGACAGCCCCGGACCCGTGCTATTCCGCCAAAAGCGCTTCGGCTTCAACAACGAGCGCATCCACGTCTACAAGTTCCGCTCAATGTACCATCATCAGGCTGATCCGACGGCCTCGAAGGTCGTGACCAAGAACGACTCGCGCGTAACCCGCGTCGGCCGCTTCATCCGCAAGACCAGCCTCGACGAGCTGCCGCAGCTCTTCAACGTGGTCTTCTCCGGCGATCTCTCTTTGGTCGGCCCACGTCCGCATGCGGTACAGGGCAAGCTGCAGAGCCGCCTGTTCGACGAAGCCGTCGACGGCTATTTCGCCCGCCACCGGGTCAAGCCCGGCATCACCGGCTGGGCCCAGATCAACGGCTGGCGCGGTGAGATCGACAACGAAGAGAAGATCCAGAAGCGCGTCGAGTTCGACCTCTATTACATCGAGAACTGGTCGGTGCTGTTCGATCTCGTCATTCTGCTGAAGACGCCGATCTCGCTGCTGACCAAGAACGAGAACGCGTATTGAGTTGAATTTTTCCGTCATGCCCCTCCTTGTGCGCTGTTGCGCATTGGGGCGGGGCATCCGGTACTCCGCGGCGCCGGCCGTTTCCGCAATAGAAGCCGCGGAGTACTGGATCGCCCGGTCAAGCCGGGCGATGACAGCGGTATTTGTGGCGTACCAGTTGCGTAAACGTGTGAGCGTGTGATGGCGTATGCGGCAACAGCCGGGGAGATGAATGCAGCGGTTCGGGCCGCGCCCGGCGTGTTGGCGCTCCAGCGCGCGCTGGTATGGCTGGTCGGCGCCTCCGGCGCGATCGTGTTCATCGAGCCGAGCCCCTACGAGATCGTGACGCTGCTGGCCACGGTGACCTTCTTCGCCACCGGACTGCGTCTGCGGCTCGCTTTGATGCCGCTGGTGCTGATGCTGGTCCTGCTCAATATCGGCTATACGATCAGCGCGATCCCGCTGTTCGAGCAGTCCGAGGTGGTGAGCTGGATTGCGACCTCCTGGTACATGGCGGTGACGGTCGTGTTCTTCGCCATGGTCACGTCGGAGGACACCGCTGCCCGGCTCGACATGCTCCGCCGCGGGCTCGTGATCGGCGCGATGGTCGCCTCGCTGTCGGCGGTCGCCGGCTACTTCCACCTGGTTCCCGGCGGCGACGACCTCCTCACACTGTACGGACGCGCGCGCGGCACCTTCAAGGATCCGAACGTGCTCGGCGCCTTCCTGATCCTGCCCGCGCTGTTCTCGCTGCAGAGCGTCGTCTCCGACAAGTTCGGCAAGGCCCTCCGCAACGTCATCGCCTTCGGCATCATGTCGCTCGCGATCCTGCTCGCGTTCTCCCGGGCCGCCTGGGGCGGGCTGGTGCTGACATCCGCCTTCATGCTGGCGCTGATGGTGCTGACCAGCCGCACCAACGCGCAGCGCTCGCGCATCATCGTCATGGCGATTTTGGCCGCGGTGCTGGGCCTCGCGTTGATCGCGGTGTTGATGTCGTTCGATTCCACCGCCGAAATGTTCAAGCAGCGCGCGAGCTTCGACCAGAGCTACGACGAAGGCAGGTTCGGCCGGTTCGGCCGGCACATCCTGGGAGCGGAGATGGCGCTCGACCTGCCGTTCGGCATCGGCCCGCTGCAATTCCACCGCTTCTTCCCCGAGGACACCCACAACTCTTATCTCAACGCCTTCATGTCGGGCGGCTGGCTGTCCGGCATCTGCTACCCCGCGCTGGTCTTCACGACCGTCATCATGGGCGTCAGGCACATCTTCGTGCCGGTGCCCTGGCAGCGCGCTTATCTGGCGGTGTTCTCCGCCTTCGTCGGCACCGTCGGCGAAAGCTTCGTGATCGACACCGACCACTGGCGGCATTTCTGGATGATGCTGGGCGCGATGTGGGGCATGATCGCGGCTGCGCAGATCTACAAGATCAAGGCTGGCGACGAAGCTTCTTCAGCTTGAGATCGGGGCGTTTCTCGGGCGGCGTGTCGAGCAGGCCCTTCAGCGCCGCGGTCGCCGCCAGCACGCCCTTGTAGCCCTCATTGGCGAAGCGCAGCAGCAGGCGCAATTCCTGGTCGGAATAGCCGCCAAAAACCTTCTCCATCGCCTGCTGCATCGGCACGTAGAACTGGCCGAGCCTTTCGATCGCCTCCGGCACGACGGCAATGAAGACCTTGCGACGATCGGCATCGTCGCGCTCACGACGGACCAGGCCCGCCTTCTCGAGCCGGTCGACCACGCCGGTGATGGCGCCGGTCGTGAGCCCCGTGACTTCGGCGAGCCGGCCGGCGGTGACGCGGCCTTCGAGGTACAGGATGTCCATGCATTCGAGGTCGGAATTGGCGATTCCGGCAACGTTCGCAACGGTCTGGCCATAAAGCACACCCTGCGCGGACGTCCTGCGCATCGCCTCCTCGAGTTCCTGCAGCAGCGCAGCGCGCGCCTTCGTCCTTGACAAGGCAGACCTCATATCTTAGTCGATATATATCTTAGTCACTAAGAGATTTAGCGGTTGGAATTCTCCTAGCACCACGGAAACGTCGGGAGCAAGCCATGTCCTATCGTCCTCGCAAGGCCCTGATCATCGGCGCCGGCATCGCCGGCCCCGTCGCGGCGGTCCTGCTGCGCCGCGCCGGCATCGAGTCCGCGATCTACGAGGCCTGGCCCTATTCGAAGGGCATCGTCGGCGGCCTTCAGATCGCGCCGAACGGCATGCAAGTCATGGACGAGATTGGCCTTTCGAATGAGCTGATCAGCCGCGGCTCGATCGCGGAATCGTTCGACTTCTATTCGCAAGGCGGAGAGAGGCTCGGCTCGATCAACCGCGACATGGCGCGACGTTTCGGCCAGCCCGCGGTCAATGTCTGCCGCGCCACGCTGAACGAGATGCTGATCGACAAGGCCTGGTGCGCATGCGTTTCGCTCTATTTCGAGAAGCGCCTGATCAAGATCGAGGATCGCGCCGACCAGCCGATCATCGCCTACTTCGCCGACGGTACCACGGCCGAAGGCGACTTCGTGATCGGCGCCGACGGCGTGCACTCGGTGACGCGGCGCCAAGTCGTCCCGGACGGGCCGCAGCCGTTCGATACCGGACTGATCGGCTTCGGCGGCTTCGTACCGCACGCCGTCCTCGATGGCCGGCCGATCGGCCGGCACGTCGAAACCACGTTCGGACAGAGCGGCTTCTTCGGCTACGGCTATTGCAGCCCCGATCCGAACGACGGCGTGATGTGGTGGAGCACGCAACCCGCGCACGGCATGGACGCGGCGATGTTTCGCGCGCTCGACCATGCAACGCTGAAGCAGCACCTGCGCGGCTTCCACCGCGGCTGGCACGATCCGATCCCTGGCATCATCGAGGCAGCCGAGAACATCGTGGTCACCGACACGCTCGACGTCGCCACCCTGCCGACCTGGTCGCGCAAGCGCTCGCTGCTGATCGGCGATGCCGCCCATGCGACCAGCCCCCATGCCGGCCAGGGCGCCTCGCTCGCGCTGGAGGATGCGATGCGCCTCGCCCGGTTGATGCAGCAAGGCCGGGAGCTCGGCGCCACCTTCCAGGCCTTCGAGGCCGAACGGCGCCCGCGCACGGAAAAGATCGTCGCCATGGCCCGCCGCAACGGCAACAACAAGCGCGAGTTCAGCGCCACCGGCGCGTGGATTCGCAATCAGATGATGAAATGGCTGCTGCCGCTGGGCGCGAAAAGCATGGAGTTCATGTACGCCTACGACGCGCGGGCGGTGTAGTGGCACGAACGCTGTCATCCCCGCCTTGTGCGCACTTGCGCACTGCGGCGGGCATCCAGTACGCCGCGGCCTCTCGATTCAATCGGTGCCGTCTCTGGAATACTGGATCGTCCGGTCGAGCCGGACGATGACACCGTGATTGCGGCAAGTGACCGCCTCTACTTCTCCACCGCGAACGTCAGCCCGGCATTCTCGACCAGCCGCTTGATCAGCTTGTGCTGCATCGCCGCGCCCGGGGTCCAGAAGCCGGCTGCGACGTCAGTCGTGTCCCGCAGCATGCAGATGGCGCATTCGGAGATCATCTTCGAGGTCGAGCCGTAGCCGGGATCGCGGTCGCCGGTGACGCCGGCGCGAACCATGCGGCCATCGGGTGCGATCGCGACATAGAGCAGATCGAACAGACCGTTTTCACGCTCTTCCTTCGACGGCCCCTCGCCCGGCTTCGGTGCGTCGGGGCCGGTCTTGCCTGCATTGGCAGCCATTACGAGCTTGGCGTTGGCCTCCCCCTTCTCGCCGGGACCGGTCAGGACCATCTCATCGTAGACGAAGTCCTGGCCGTAGGGGAATCCCATCAGCATGTTGGAGCGGTGAACGTTGCGCGTGTTGATCAGCGCCATCGTGAACGGCGCGGCCCAGGATTGCAGATCCTCCTCGAAGGCGGCCCTGTTGCCTTTCGGCTGCTTCGGGCCGGTGAAGCCGGGCGTCAGCGCAAAATGATCGTTGAGAATCGCGACAAGGCTGAGATCCTTGGCCACCGCATCGAAGGTCGCCTTAGCGCTGGCGGCGGTGCCGCCCGAGAGCGTGCCCCGCATGTCGCGCACACGCCCTTTCACCCGCGGGGCCGGCGCGCCGAAGACACGTTTGGCCTCTTCCTGGACGAAGAACGTACCGAGCTCGAACGGCACGGAATCGTAGCCGCACGACAACACGATCCGCGCGCCGCTCTCTTTTGCAGCCGCCTCGTACTTGTCGATCATCTGGCGCATCCAGATCGGCTCGCCGCAGAGATCGAAATAATCCGTGCCCGTGGCCACGCAGGCCGCGAGCAACTCCTCGCCGTAGAGCTGGTACGGGCCGACGGTGGTGATCACCGACATCGTCTGCTCCGCCATCGCCTTCAGCGAAGCCGCATCCGACGCATCCGCGACAATCAGCGCCGTGTTCCCGGGCGCGCCGATCGCATCGCGGACCGATTTCAGCTTGCCGAGGCTGCGGCCTGCCATGGCCCATTTGAGCCCGTGGTCGCTCTTGTAACGCTGGGTCAGGTATTCGGCGACGAGCTGGCCGGTAAAACCGGTCGCGCCATAGACGACGATGTCGAATTTCGCAGAGCTCATGATCCGCCTTTGCTTTACTTCTTCGCGTAGCTCACGCCCATGCCGGCACGGACGTCGCTTTGAATACCATAGGGCGGGATCGGATAACGCAGGCCGTTCTTCGCCAGCGCCTTCATGCCCACAACCGCCTTGGCGAGATGTTCCGGCTTCAGGGCCATCAGCATCTCCTCGTCCGGCACGCCGCCATAGCGCCGTTCGGCGTAGCATGGCAAGGACAGGCTGGGCTCACCGCTCTTGAGCGCCCTGCCCCAGGAATCGGCGCAAGCGGTCTCGCCGACCACGCCCCATTCGAACTTCTTGTAGCCGGTGTATTGCAGCCCGTTGATCAGGATGATCATCTGCCCCGGCGTCGCATAGACGAGACAGATGTCGGGCGGATCGAGCCGGCCGCTCGCCAGCGGACTGACCGCGAGCGCCTGATATTGCCCGAACGGAACCACATCCAGCGCCTCCTGGCGCTTGCGTGCGTCCTCCGCGGTGCCGTGCCAGACCCCGACATAGTTTTCGCCGGCGAGCCATTTCTCGTCCTGCGGTGCAAGGCCGATCACCGCGCGGCATTGTGCGCCGACGAGATCGTCGGCCGTGATGCCCACGGTCCAGCCCAGACGCGCGGCCATGCTGACGATCTGGTCGGTGGTGTGGACCGCGTTCGGCCGCCGGACTTTCGGAATTGCCTCCATGTCCGCGGTCCGCGCGAACAGCTTCATGCCGATCACCGTGGTCTTCAGTCGCAACAGGCTGTTGAGATCGGCGACGAGGCCGGCAAGATCGATGCTGTCTGCACTCTGCTGTTGCATGGCGTCCTCCCGGCCGGCAGTGGCGCGCCGGCTGTTATTGCTTCTTGAACGGTTCTAGTCCTTCGCCGGTCCCGGGAGCAACTCGCCAGTCCGGCCCATCAGGCGGTAGGCGACGAGCCCGATCCATTCGCGCACGGCGACCTCGGTTCGGCCGAGCCCGTCCGTGCCGACATTGGTGAAAGAGAAGAGATCGTCACGCCCGCCCATTCGCCAGTCAACCGGATAGGCTTCGACGTCAAATCCCGCCTTGCGAAAGATCCCCATCGAACGCGGCATGTGAAAGGCCGACGTGACCAGGAGCCAGCGTTCGCCCGGTTTGGGCGCCACCAATTGTTTGGTGAAGATGGCATTCTCGTAGGTGTTGCGGGAGTCCCGCTCGAGGATCAGGCGCTGCTTCGCGATGCCCAGATTCTCCAGGATGGGCGCGGAGTAGTCGGCCTCCCGGGAGTCCGTCGAAACCAGATTTGCGGTGCCCCCGGTGAAGACAATGCGCGTGTTCGGATAGCGGCGCGCGAGCTCGGCCGGCGCAAACAGGCGATCGGCCGCGTGCGCGACGACCGGCGTGCGGTGCGCCGCCGACAGATCGGTGTCGATCGAGCCGCCGAGCACGATGATGCCGTCGGGCGCACCGCGCGACGGATCCCACGGCGGAAAACGCGACTCCAACGGATAGAGCAAGAGGTTGCCGAGCGGCGAAAACGCGGCGAGCGCCAGCATGATCAGCGTGGCCGCGGCGAGCTTGCGGCCGAAGGCGGCAAAGCGCGTCGCCATCAGGACCACCGAGACGATCCCGAGTTCGATCATCAAGTTGATCGGCAGCACCGCGGCGCCGAGGGTCTTGGACAGGACAAAAAGCAGGGGGGCCTCGCTGGAATGATCGTGCCTGGTGCGCGCGGGCTTGACCCGCCCGTCGATCTTCAGAAAGCTTCTTGGAAGAGGATCGATTGCCTGGTCAAGCCCGGGCCTGTGAAACGGACGGACGCCACATGACCCATCACCACCTGCATTCCAGCCCCGAGACCTGTCATTGGGGCTTCTTCGAGGCTGCGCTCAAGCCCGTCCTCACCATCACGAGCGGTGACGAGGTCACGGTCGACACCATCAGCGGTGGTCCGGACATGCTGCCCGACCGCAGCAAATTTCACATTCCGCCCGAGATGCACGAGGTTCATGCCAAGAACGAGCGCATGCTGCCGGGCCACATCCTCACCGGCCCGATCGCGGTCGAGGGCGCCGAGCCCGGCGACGTGCTCGCGGTCGAGATCCTCGACGTCCAGCTCCGGCAGGATTGGGGCTGGAACATGATCAAACCGCTGTCCGGCACCCTGCCCGACGATTTCCACGAGACGCGCATTCTGAACATCCCGCTCGACCGTTCCCGGATGGTCGCCCGCATGCCGTGGGGGCTGGACCTGCCGCTCAAGCCGTTCTTCGGCGTGATGGGCGTTTCGCCGCCACCGGCCTGGGGCCGCATCTCCTCGCTCGTTCCTCGCGCCATGGGCGGCAATCTCGACAACAAGGAGCTTGGCGCCGGGGCGACGCTGTATCTGCCGGTGTTCGTCCCGGGCGCGCTGTTCTCCTGCGGTGACGGCCATGGCGTGCAGGGCGACGGCGAGGTTTGCGTCACCGCGATCGAGACCGCGCTTCAGGGCCGCTTTCGCCTGACGCTGCGCAAGGACCTCAGGCTCGATTATCCCCGTGGCGAGACGGCGACGCATTACATGACCATGGCGATGGACCCCGATCTGGACCAGTGCGTGGTGCGGGCGCTGCGCGACATGATCGTGCTGCTCGGCGAGAGGCGCAATTTGTCGCGCGAGGACGCCTATACGCTGTGCAGCCTGGCGGCCGATCTGCGGGTGACCCAGACCGTCAACGGCTCCAAGGGCATCCATTGCATGATCGAAAAGACGATCGTGCACGGCTGAGCCGACCGGCCCACTCCTGACCGGTCGAAGCCACGCCGCCGCCGGCCTGCCGCGCGGCGTGCCTTGTCATGCCTAAATTTCCCTCGCGATTCCAACGGGCTGACCAGGCGCCGCAGCCTGCATTTGACTTCTGCCTCCAAACCTAAATAGAGTCTTAATCGTAACTTTTATGTACCCGAGTAAGAGGCTAGCGTTCGGCCATGGCCACCGAAAAAGCCGAGACTGACCGCATTCCCGTAACCTTGGCGCTCTCGACCATCACCTATCTGGAGAAGCTGGTGAGACAGGGCACCCACGGCACCAGCGTTCCCGGCGTCGCACGTACCTTGATCGAGGAAGGCATCCGTCTCGCCATCAAGGACGGGCTTTTGTCGATTCGCGACAATGGCAGGACGTGAGCGCGCGCCGAACGTGAGGCGGACGGATCTCGAGAGGCGGATGGCCGACATCTGCAACCTGGGACCGTTACACATGCCTGTTCTCTCACCCACCTGGACCGACGAACGCATCGAACTTCTGAGGCAGCATTTCGAGGCCGGGCTCTCCTGCCGCGAGATCGCCGCCGACATTGGCGTCAGCCGCAACGCCGTGATCGGCAAGCTGTCTCGCCTCAATCTCACGCGCGGCCGAACCATCGACGATCGCAAGGTTCACGACAGGGGCCTGGCGCCGGCGCGCGCGCCGCGGACCGTGCCGCGGCTGCAATATGAGATGCTCGCCACGATCTACGGCGAGACCGGCGCGCCGATGGTCACCGGTCCGATCGACGACGCCAATCGCTGCTCGCTACTCGAGCTTGCCGAGAACCGCTGCCGCTGGCCGATCTCGACACCTGGCGCCGACGATTTCTGCTTCTGCGGCAACTCCGCACCCGACGGCCAGTCCTATTGCGCCGGCCACAGCCGCCTCGCCTACCGGCCGAATTCCCGCGCGCGCGTCATGCGCGGCTAGAGCCAAGTCCTGGAGGCGAGTCCTGGAGCCATGCCCAAAACGAAAAACCTCCGGCAGGGCATTGCCGGAGGTTTCTGGAGGTTTAGCATCAAGTCAGAGCCGCAACTTTCGTCATCGGCTGGAAGTAATATAGCTTAGTAGCTCAGGTAAGTAAATAAATTTGGGCCCATCGATTCGCATGGCACGTCTTCGCCGCCCGCACGCGCCGGATTTTCCGAAGGCCATCTTCGTAAAAAAAGCTCATCTCATAAAAAAGCCCCGGCGGTGTCCCGCCGGGGCTGCGTTCTATCCGAAGACCCAGGTGTGAAGACCCAAGTCCGAGGACCAAGGCTTACCAGTTGCGCTGGGCGCGAACCAACAGGCTGTAGGTGTCCTGGTCCTTTAGCTCATAGGTCGCCGCGGGCTTGGCAACGCTGGTGAGCGCCGGCGTGGTGATCACGCCCGAGTACTTCTGGTCAAGATGGCTGTAGGTGAAGTCAGCCGAGAAGGTCAGGTTCTTGATCGGGGTCCAGCGGGTGATGACACCGATCTGGCCGATGTTGAAGTCCGGGTTGCAGGTGCCGGTCAGGGTCGCGAACGCGGCGCTGCCGCAGATCATGCCCTTGGCGGTGCCGCTGTAGTTGACGGCAGCCCACGCACCATAAAGCGCCGAATTCCAGTACGGGCTCCAGTTGTGAGTGTAGGCACCACGGAAGCCGTAGGTCTTGGTCAGCTCGAGGCCGCTGCCGGGTGCGAACACCGCGTCAGACACGCCGGCGAAGCCGATGCTCTGATACGCGCCGCCCGAACCGCCGAACATCGAGTAGCTGGTCGCTGCCAGCTCCTGGAAGTTGTAGCGGCTCGCGCCGTCGGTGTAGACGCCCGAGATGTTGATCACGTCGCCTGCACCGGTCGGGATGTTCTTGATCGACAGCGCCAGCTGGACGGCCCAGCCCCACTTGTCTTCAGGATGACCGGTTACTTCGCTCGCGCCGTAATAGCCGACGTGGTTGTCGTGCGCAGCGACCGAGGCCTGGAACAGGCCCCAGGCCTGGTCGACACGGAGCGTGCCGACGAGATCGGGGGAGCGGGTGCCGCCGAGATCGTTGGAGCCGTAGGCACCGCCGAGGACGCCGGCGGTGGACATGCCGGCCGTATTCCAGAGCGCGGTCTGGAACACCTGCGTCTGGTCCTGGGCCGAGACGATCGCCGTCACGCCCTGGCCGAGATCGGCAGTGTAGGTGAACTGGGCAACACCGTTGGTGGTGCCGCTGCCGCCGACGAGCTGGTCGAAGTTGTTGCCGGGATAGTTGATCCAGGGCGCGTCGAACTGCGACACGGCCTTACCCATGGTGAAGCCGGCGAACTGGATGAAGGCGTAGTAGACGCCGAGCGCGCCGCCCGAGATCGTGCCGTCGGTGCCGTTGACGGCGCCGCCGCTGGAGCCGATCAGGCTCGTGCCTGCGGCGTTGAGGCCGAGCGTACCGCTGTACTGGGTCGCACCCGTTCCCGAACCGGCGCCGACATAGTTGCCGGTCGTCCAGGTGAAGACCGCATCGAAATAGGTGCGGACCACGCCGTACTCGGTTGCGGTGCGGGTGTCGATGTTGAGATCTTCACGAGCGCGCATCGAGTAATAGTTGGTCAGGCGGTTGTTGGCCGCGAAGACGTTGTTGTACTGGGCGCTGTAATTGCCGCCGGCATTGAGCGCCACTTCGGCACGCAGATAGCCGCCCAGCTTGATGCAGGTGTCGCTGCCCGGGATGTAATAGAAACCCGCGCCGTAGAGCGAGCAGACCTTCACATACTCGACCGCCTTGGCCTTGACCGGAAGATCAGCCGCCTGAGCTCCACCGACGGCGATCAGACCCGCCGCAGTGCCGAGCAAAAGGCTCTTCACCACTTTCATATTAAAACCTCCAAGTTGCTCATTTTACGAAGACCGGACCGTGAGGCCCCCCAAGATCCCCGTCTTTGAAATCCGCTCGGCCGCTTTGCGCTTCGGACACACCCTCTCTCGACGCGAGGGACGTGAGCAAACCACCTGCAACGGGACGATCGAGTACCCCCCACCGCCACGAAGCAATATGCCTGCGCCTTTCGGTAATCAAAATACCTTATTTAGTCAGCTTTGTTGGTTTTGCTAAACCTGTGCCCCGTTCGCAACACCATTGCGAACCGATTCCGTGAGCTGATCATCTTTGTAGTTTTACTGACAAAATTACCCTGCTCTGCACTTGCGTCAGAGCAGGCTTGCGTGGACTATGGCTTGCACGACACCGGCCGCATACAAATCAGATCACGGGAGTGACGCTGTGTCAGCGACGAGGAAAGAAGGGGCGCGCCTCCGCACCATCGGCAATCTGGATATCATCAGGCGCTTCACCTGGGAGATATCGTCGATCAACATGTATCTGGAGGAGCTGCGTCAGTTCTGGGCGAGAACGCTCGGCATCAGCGGCCCGCAATGGCTGATCCTGATGGCGATCTCCGACCTCGACAAGGACGACGGCATTCCGGTCAACGTCGTCTCGAAACTGCTCCACGTCGATCCGTCGTTCGTCACCACCCAGTCCAAGCTGCTCGAGAAGAAGGGCCTGTTGCGCCGCCGCCCCTCGCCGACCGACGCAAGGGTGGTCCGACTGTCCCTGACCGAGAAGACGCAAAAGCACCTGGCGAGCCTCAACGAGCAGTACAAGACGATCAAGGAATTCGTCTTCCAGGAGTTCGACGAGAAAGAGCTGACGGAATTCACCACCAAGCTCGCGATGTTGAAGACCCGTCTCGAAAAAGCCTGCGTCCGCCTGACCCTCGACTTCTGAGGCGACGTTCTCAGATGCGCCCCGCGGCGCCGAGCCGCGATTCCAGCCAATCGAAGATGTATTCATTGGCAAGGCTCGGATTGTCCGCATGGGCCTGCGCCGCGCCGGTTTCGGCCGCGGTGAACACCTTCAACATCACATCCGAACTGCCGAGCCGCGACGTCTGGACGATCTGACGCGCCCGATCGGCCTTGAGCCAGCCGTCCTCGCCGAGCGTGATCAGCACCGGACAGTCGGCGCTGGAGGCCATCAGCGGAGCATGCGGCACCGGAACGATGCTGACGTCGCTCATCGCGAATCGGCTGGCAAAGAAGGCCCGCTCGTGCAGGTCCCACAGGCCGCCATCGCAGACGGCGGCGGCAAGCCGCGGCTCCTGCAGCACCGCGCGCGCCACGAAGGAAGAGCCCCAGCCATCGGCGACGATCGCGACGCGCTCGAAGTCGACCTCGCTGCACGTCTCCAGATAGTCCATGACGCACGGAATCGCACTCTCGAGATCCCGGCGCCGCAACAGCGCGTCGAGATAATCGTCGCGCTGGTCGCCGAACAGGTCCAGCGCCAGCAGCGAAAAGCCGCGCTCGCGGGCGTGCGGCGCGAGCTTGAACAGAAACTCTTCCTTGCGATGGCCGGGCTCGCCGATGCAGATCACGGTCGGGGCTCGCACGCGCTCCAACGGCGCGTGCGCGGGCAGGAAATAGCCCTGCAACGAATGTCCGTCGAGCCAGGGTATCGTCACGACTTCCCCGGCAGGGTCGCGCGCGGCGAGGAAGCGGCGGGCGCAATCCTGCATCGCGAGGACCGCGACCCAGCGGCGCTCGTCCGCCTGATCGAGCGGCATTGCGGCCGCGCTGTAGTAATTCATGGCGCGGAGCCAATTGCGCTGCGCGGTCGCCCTGTGACCTTCCGCGAACGCGGCCTCGGCACGATGGCGATTGGCCTGCGCCAGCTTCTTCCACTCGCGATGCCAGGACTGGTCGTCGCCCCGCTTCAGCTGCCGCGCGATCATCAGGCATTCGGCGATCGTGGCGCCGCCGTCCTGGGCCGCGGTGAGGAGCCGCGTGAACTCAGCGGAGATGTCCTCTCGCTCCGGGCAAAGGATCCAGTCGTCGGAGAGGCATGCGGGTATCATCGGGAGCTACGCTCTGGTCATCGCCTTACACGTGACTGAATAAACTATTTTGGTTCCCTGACCAAGCTGCGGCGCGCCCAATGAGAGCCGTTCGAGATCACCATCGCTTGAACGCAGGGATGTGTCGCATGCGTGACATTCCAATGCGTCAGGAGTGGCCGACACGGCCAAGAAACGCCGGCAGCGAACTGGCAAGAGGTGGCACGTGAAATTGCCTGCGCGCCTCTTGCCATGATGCGCATCATACCTATATCGGCGCGCGCTCGTCGCCTGCGTCAGCCGAGCCGCCAGCCGACCTCCTGCGTGAAACTTTCGTAGAAGGCGCGGTCGTAGGCCTGCTCCGGCGTAGCACGAACGCGCTCGTCAAGGCGCTTTGCATCCTCACCCACGAGAATGCGCCATTGCTCCGCCTTGACCCCGTCGAGGATGATCCTGGCGGCCTGAGCCGCCGTCGTCGGCGCATCCTCGAGGAAGCTGCGGGCGCGCTCGGCGAACGCCGCCTGGATGTCCTCGTCCGACATCTTGTCGGCATCCGGCACGCCGGCCGCGACCATGCGCTTGCGGGTCAGCGCGACCTCGTCGCCGTTGAGCCGCTCCGAGCCGTCGGCGCTCTGCACCTTGCGCGAATTGGAGACGATCGAGGTGCCGATATGGCCGGGCATCACCACCGAGCATTTGACATGCGGCGCGTGCAGGCGAAGGTCGTTGATGAGCGCTTCGGTAAATCCCTTCACGGCGAACTTCGCCGCGCTGTAGGCGGTGTGCGACTGGTTCATGCCGATGGACGCCCAGAAGCCGTTGACGCTCGCGGTGTTGACGATGTGGGCCTCGTCGGCCGCGACCAGCATCGGCAGGAAGGTGCGGACGCCGAGATAGACGCCGCCCCAGCAGATGTTGAAGGTGCGCTCCCACTGCTCGCGCGTGTTGGTGAACAGGCTGCCGCCGCCGCCGATGCCGGCGTTGTTGAACAGGAGGTGGATCCGGTCGGTCTTCTGCTGCTCGGCGAGCTCGTCGCGGAATCGCTTGAGATGATCCTCGATCGAGACGTCGGCGACATGGGTGGTGACGCGCAGGCCCTGCGGCAGCTTCTCGAGCTCGCACAGCCGCTTGGTCTCGGCCATCGCGGCTTCCGAGACGTCGCACATCGCGACATTGCAGCCCTCGGCGACGAGCTGCCGCGCGAGCTCGCGTCCCATTCCCGTGCCGCCGCCGGTGATGACGGCGATCTTTCCTGCAAAATCCTTCATGGGACTTTCGGCCCCTCCCCTGTCGGTATGTTTCTTCATGGCTACGCCGCGTGCATCGAAGCGCGCACAAAATGTAGCAGCGCCGCATCCGCAGGTAAAAGCGGATCGGCGCTGCTATGTTCATCAGGGATTTCGGGGCGCGGACTATTCGGCCGCCTCGACGCGCCGCCCGTTCAACGCGCCGAGGCCGTCCAGCGCCTTGCGGATCGCCGCCTGCTGCGCGCTTGAGGGCTCCGGCATCGGCGCGCGCGGGTAAGTCCTGGGCAAGCCCTGCAGCGTCTGCGCATAGCGCGTGCAGGCCGGGAGATTGTCGGCGATGACAGCGTTCCACAGCGTCAACAGCTTCTTGTGCAGATCGAGCGCGCGCGGATGGTCACCCGCCTTCACCGCATCCCACAGCGCGACGGAGGCATGCGGCGCGGCGGTCAGGATCGCGGCGATCGAGCCATGGGCCCCCAATGTGTAGGACGGATACATCAGGGCATCGACCGCGCTGTAGATCAGCTTCTCCGGCGCCATCATCATGAGGTCCGCGAACAGTTTCAGATCGCCCGCACTCTGCTTGACGCCGACCACCAGCGGCACCTCGGTCATGATCCGCGTCAGCAGCGCCGGGGAAAGATAGGACCACGGCACCACGTTGTAGATGATGATGGGCATGCCGGTCTCGTCCGCCATGGCGCGGAAATGCGCCACCATCGCCTCGTCGTCTGGCTTGAACAGATAATGCACCGGCGTGACCTGGAGCGCTGCGACATTCATGTCGCGCACCAGCTTGCCGCGGCGGATCGCATCGCGGGTGGAGTCGACGATGATGCCGGCGATGACGGGAATGCGCCCCTTCACCGCGGCTACCGTCGCCTCCATCAGGTCGCGATATTCCTCGTGATCGAGCGTATGCCCCTCGCCGGTCGAGCCGCCGGCCGCGACGCCGTGTGCGCCGGCGCCGATCATCCAGTCGACCTGGGCTGCTACGAGGGTGTAGTCGATTTCGCCATCCTTCCGGAACGGCGTCGTCATCGGCGGGATTACGCCGGTCGGTCGTGTCTTCATGGTCTGCCCTCGCGTTTCCATATCCCTTGTGGCGGTCCCGATCTTTTGGCGGGTGGCCGCGGTCTGAAAGACTAGCGGTTACAAGCGGCCTGTGAAGCGCCACCGGCGCGGCGCTGCTCCCAGCATTCGACATCCCTGCGGTTATTATTGACCCGGTTCCCCGTATTTGCCCGGCTTCGGTTTAGGGGCAATTTTTTTACAATCCGAATCGTTAAATGGAGTCCGGACGCTGGGTCGAGTCGGCCAGGCCAGCGTGTTGTTTGCGTCACAGGCTCTGGCACTCCGCTTGCATCCTCTTCGTGGTCAGAAACTACCGATGAGGTGACTGGAATGTTCGTGACCGTCGTTGCCGTGCTCTGCCGGCTGAGTGCAGCCAGCTCAGGCAGTTGCATCGAGGAAATCGTGACCGACAGCAACATGACGCCCGAGATGTCGATGATGCAGTGTGCGATCGGCGCACAGGCTCCATTGGCGAAATGGATGGGCGAGCATCCGATCTACCACGCCAACTGGCGGCTCGATCGCTACAAATGCGTTCCGGGTCGCTACGAGGTCAAGGGCCACGCCTAAGGGCCCGCAAAACTACTGATACCAAGACGACGGACCAAGACTAAAAACGAGGAAACGCCCCGGAGGCCGACTGGTCTTTCCGTGCGGGCATCGACAGCGCCAGCCCCCATTGCGGCGGCGCGCTTTGTGACAACGATCACACCTTCCCCTTAAGCCACCGCCCGCAGAATGATCGCACGCGCGCCTCGCCCCTCCGGCGTCGGCATCAGCGCGTAATTGTGCGGCTGGTCACGGAGCAGATGCAGCTCGACCGGCACGCCCGCCGCCCGCGCCCCGGCATCAAACTACAGAGTGGCTGATCCAGGTTTGAGTCGAGGGAGCCCATCAATTACTCGAGCGACGACGCTCAGCATGCTAGTCGCAAAGATTCGAGCCTCGACCAGTCTTTCGTCTTGTTCAAGGTCCAGCTGTAAGACTGACGCTAACCATTCGGCCTTGTTTCTGCGGGAAAAGCTCCTGCAAAAGCCTTCTAGCTCTCCCTCCCTTAAGATCAGAAGACCTATGGCCTGCGACGCAACACATATCTTCTCGAAGGCATTGATCAAATCTGAATCGGCAAATCCTCGATACCCGTCTTCTTTGATCCTTTGCCAAGGTGAAGCGCTCTTTCCCATCTCAGCTATTTGCTTCCGAGATTGGTCCGCAATGGCTTGGCTATTCCGCAACACAGCAGCGATCCGTTCAAGCTCCAGCGCGACTTCGTTGAAGGCTCCAATCGTTTTGATTTCACTTTGGTTATCCCTATAGGTGAACCAGTGAACCAACGACATGAGTCAACTTGGAAGTGAATTGAAATGGACAGGACACTAATGTGTAGACAGGAAAAAGAGAGAGAAAATAGAGCACAAGAGAGACCGCGCCCAACTGCCCGGGGTACGGCGACGGTGGTAAATGGTAAGGGCGGGGCTACAACGCAACAAATAGAAAGAAATCGCTGCGCCGCCCGACGTAGGCTTCACAATCGTTATCACCTGGGCCAGCCTATCAAGAAGCCAGTGGCCTTGTTTCTGAAGGTAGAAAGGGTAGGAGCAGCGAGCACACCCCGAAGCGGATCCATAATCGCGATGTAGTCGGTGTTGTCCCGCTGAATCCCATAAGCGACGACTACATGAGCTGGGTTTTTCCCTTCCATTACTATGTAGAGATGGTTCCCGGACGTCCCCGCCAGAGGAAACATCTTTTCGTATACATAGTCGAACGTGAGGTCGGCTCTGTCGATTTCCTCGTAATCCATGTTGATCGAGAGGCTGTTTGCAATCTCACCAAAGTACGCAAGATCGAGCGCATTTCCATTGCAGTACATCTGAAACATTTGGATGATTGAGCTATATGACCAACTGACCCCGCGAGTGGCTTCAAGCCAGGAGCTAAGGGCGCAAGCCCAACACACGGGCAGTGAAACTTCGTCGTCGCCAGTTCCTACCGATGGTTGCTTTACAATTCGGGGTTTCGATAGACGATACGTGACCATCTGATACCCTCATTCCCGACAGCATGATCCCCAGATCAAAGCCCGTACTAATGTGTCTTCATTGTTGCTGCTAAGTTCAAGCGCAGGCAAGAATTGTATTGCGGCCAACCGAAGCCGTTCTTCAATCCGCTCGAAGCCCTCGAAGCCGTCCATTAATCCGCGCGCTCGTTCGCACCGAATCGCAGCGCCCTCGCGCGCTGGATTGCAGCGCCTTAGTTCTGCTGACTAGTGCTCCGTTACGCTGCGTTACGCTAATTGCAGCACTTTTTCATGGATTCGAACCCCTTCTTTTCGAGGGCTTCCAGAGTTGCGTAAATCGTCGCCATCG
This sequence comes from Bradyrhizobium sp. Kon56, assembly GCF_055807635.1. Lineage (NCBI taxonomy): Bacteria > Pseudomonadati > Pseudomonadota > Alphaproteobacteria > Hyphomicrobiales > Nitrobacteraceae > Bradyrhizobium > Bradyrhizobium sp. Kon56. The sequence goes on from NZ_JBVVOU010000020.1 coordinate 78,257, forward strand.
GAACCGCCTTGCGCACCGCAGAAGGGCATACGTCGCCTGGCCGTTTGCCGTTTAGGGCCGCCTCCAATGCGGCAACCTTTTCCTCAAGCGCCTTCGTCCGATCAGGTATCGTCCCGAGTTCCTTCCATAGCGGTACGTCGTTTAGCCACTTACGGACGTCGTCGATTACTCCGATTGCCCTACCGCCTGGTGTGCGACTTGGAAATCAGATAGGTGAGGAACGATGCGCATGCTCCGATAAAGAAGATCGCGTCAGCTTCATCAACGTCCGCTTCAGCCTCACTTAAGAGCGCATGTCGGATGCCCTTCTCATCGCTCGTATATCCATAGAGTGATAGGAACGCCTTTTTAAGCGCCGGATGGAGAGCAATCCTCTGTACTAATCCCGACAATGCCTTCGAAAGATCGCCAGTAGGTTCGAGCACGCGCGCAACTGACTCCGCTGCGCTGATACTTTCACGAACGCTTGCTGGGTAATCTCCTTCGGTGAGTTTCAAAGCAGCATTTTTTAAGTGAGTTTTTGCGCCACCGAATTGCGAAGCAGATAATGCTGCGTTCGCCTGGATAAGCGCGTCGGCTTCCTCTGTTGAGGCAGTCGGCCAGAACACACCGTCTTCAATGCGGTAAGCCGCGCGGCAGTTCTCTAATACCAACTGAACTGCTGGACCGAGATCAGGCGGACAATTTGGGTGCCGAAGAACAGCCTAAAGCCAACCGTACACCTTGTGGCATTCGGCTTTTTCGAACAAGTCACCGATCTTGGTGACGATCCCGTTCGGATTGAATTTGTCGATGCGAACGTGGTGGTGGTCGACATGCAGATCCTTCAGAATTCTGGACCAGTTTCCACGATAATGGAGAATGTCGGTGTAGGCTCGATCAAGCCTTGCATGAATGCAGGCCCAAAGCTTCGCCCGAAGTTCTCGACTAAGTTCCTTGCGGTCGAGCTGCGCCGGGAGAGGTGCCAAACCCTCGCTTGTTCAAAGGTCAGCGATCTACGATCCGAGGTGCCCATGTGCCTGGCTCCGGGCGAATCAACGCGCGATGGTGGTACGCCCCACGTACACGCGGGCAAGCTGTCGTTGGTTATCCGGGCTATTCACATCCCGGCGACATAAGCCCGTTACCCTATCCGTTACCCTTGAGAAAATCCGGACGCCCTGAAATCCGGCTAAGTTTTGGTCGGAGCGAGAGGATTTGAACCTCCGACCCCTAGTCTCCCAGACTAGTGCGCTAACCGGGCTGCGCCACGCTCCGAACGTCGTTCCATTAGCTAGGATCGCCGCTTTGCGCAAGGCGAGGTGACACCATTTTGCTGTCTCCGCCGAAAGGCCTCGGAACTGGCCCAAAGCCGACGGAGTCCGGCGTCAGGCGTCCTTCAATGCCTGATCCAGCATTTCGCGGCAGGCGATGAGCTCGGCGAGCACCCGTCCGAGGCGCTCCCGGTCGATGGCGCTGGGGCCTGCGGGCGCGGCGGGGGTGCCGCCCTTGCGGAAGGTGGTGAGGATTTCCTCGTCATCGGTCTCGGAGAAGCGGAAGTCGATGCCCTCCTCCTCCTCGCCCTGGTAGTCGTCATCGTCGCTGTCGCGGGCGCCGCGGACGCCGGTCTCCTCCTCGGGCTCCATCAGGCTGGCGCCGACGGCGTCCTCGATGGCGCCGAACGAGACCGCGGCCGCGCTGTCGGCGAGGCCCTGCACCGATTTGACGCCGTGCTCTTTCAGGATCCGCTGCACCCCGCGGATGGTGTAGCCCTCCCCGTAGAGCAGACGGCGGATGCCCTTGAGCAGGTCGACGTCGTCGGGGCGGTAATAGCGGCGGCCGCCGCTGCGCTTCATCGGCTTGATCTGGGAGAATCGGGTCTCCCAGAACCGCAGCACGTGCTGCGGAATGTCGAGTTCCTGCGCTACTTCGCTGATGGTTCGGAACGCATCCGGCGCCTTGTCCAAATGCCAAATCCTTATCCAGAGGGCGGATTACGCCTCGGGTTGCGCCTTGCTGGCGTCGCCATTGGTGCGGTGCTGGGCGTTGATCCGCTGCTTCAGGATCGCCGACGGCTTGAACACCATGACCCGGCGCGGCGAGATCGGCACCTCGGTGCCGGTCTTCGGGTTGCGACCGATGCGCTGACCCTTCTTGCGGACCATGAAGGAGCCGAACGAGGACAGCTTCACCGTCTCGCCCTTCTCAAGGCAATCGGTGATCTCCTTCAGCACGAGTTCCACGAAGGCAGACGATTCCGTGCGCGACAGCCCCACCTTCTGGTAGACGGCTTCGCACAGATCGACACGCGTTACGGTTTTACTTTGATCGGTCATCGCCCTGCCCCACATCACGGCGAACAATTGTTGTCTGAAATTATGAGCTTACGATACAGCGGTCAACAGCGCTCATCAATGCAGGCGCATCGATAATCCGCGCTGATTCGGGCAAAATTTTACCGAGTGTGGCTTACCAGCGCACCAGCGCGGAGCCCCAGGTGAAGCCGCCGCCCATGGCTTCGAGCAGAACCAGGTCGCCGCGCTTGATGCGGCCGTCCTTGCGCGCCACCGACAGCGCCAGCGGGATCGAGGCCGCCGAGGTGTTGCCGTGAAGGTCCACCGTCAGCACCACCTTCTCCGGCGCGATATGGAGCTTGTGCGCGGACGCATCGATGATTCGCTTGTTGGCCTGGTGCGGCACGAACCAGTCGATGCTGTCGGCATTGAGCCCGGTCGCCTTGAAGGCGTCGACGATCACGTCGGTGATCATGCCGACCGCGTGCTTGAAGACCTCGCGGCCCTCCATGCGCAGATGGCCGACAGTCTGGGTCGAGGACGGGCCGCCGTCGACGAACAGCTTCGCCTTGTGACGGCCGTCGGAGCGCAGATGCGTGGTCACGATCCCGCGGTCGGTCGCGGCATTGCCCGGCTGCTCCTGCGCCTCCAGCACCACCGCGCCGGCACCGTCGCCGAACAGCACGCAGGTGCCGCGATCGGTCCAGTCGAGGATGCGCGAGAAGGTTTCCGCGCCGATCACCAGCGCGCGCTTGAAGGCGCCGGTGCGCAGGAAATTATCGGCGGTGGCGAGCCCGAACACGAAGCCCGAGCACACCGCCTGAAGGTCGAAGGCCGCGCCATGGTTGATGCCGAGCCCGTGCTGCACGGCGACCGCGCTTGCGGGGAAGGTGTTGTCAGGCGTCGAGGTCGCGAGCACGATCAGGTCGATCGACTGCGCGTCCACGCCAGCGTCCGCGAGCGCAGCCTGCGCCGCCTTCAGCGCCAGATGCGAGGTGAACTCGCCCTCGGCCGCGATATGCCGCTCGCGAATGCCGGTGCGTTGCACGATCCACTCGTCGGACGTGTCAATGCGCGCCGCCAATTGGGCGTTGGTCACCACCTGCTCCGGCAAATAAGAGCCGCAGCCCAGCACGACCGAACGAATTTGAGTCACGAAACAGCCTCCTGCGCGGCCTGCACGGAACTGAGTGCACCACCTTCGCGATTGAGCATCTGATTGATCTTGTTGAGGAGATCGAATTTGACCATCTCATAGCCAACATCGATCGCATAGGCAAAGCCTTCGGCAGCGATTCCGCCATGGCTCTTGACCACGATCCCGTTCAACCCCAGCAACACGCCGCCGTTGGATTTGTTCGGATCCATCTTGTTGCGCAGGGCCTGGAAGGCGTTGCGCGCAAAGAGATAGCCGAGCTTTGACAGCCAGCCCCGCTTCATCTCGTCCCGGAGCAATTCCGCCATCTGCCGCGCGGTTCCCTCCGCGGCCTTCAGCGCGATGTTGCCGCTGTAGCCCTCGGTGACGATGACATCCGCCACCCCCTTGCCGATGCCGTCGCCCTCCACGAACCCGAGATAGTCGAGCTCGGGCAGGTTCCTGGCGCGCAGGATTTCGCCGGCCTCGCGAATCTCCTCATGCCCCTTGATCTCCTCGACCCCGATATTGAGCAGGCCGACCGTGGGACGCTTTTTGTTGAACAACACGCTGGCCATCGCCGCGCCCATGATGGCGAGCGACACCAGATGATGCGTATCGCCGCCGATGCTGGCGCCGAGGTCGAGGACGACGGAATCGCCGCGCCTGGTCGGCCACATGCCGGCAATGGCCGGACGGTCGATGCCCGGCAGCGTGCGCAGGTGGAAGCGCGACATCGCCATCAGCGCCCCGGTATTCCCGGCGGAGACCGCAACATCCGCCTCGCCCTTTTTCACCGCATCGATGGCAAGCCACATGGACGAGGTCCTGCGGCCGCGCCGCAGCGCCTGGCTCGGCTTTTCCTCGCCGCTGACCGCGACATCGGTGTGGATGATCTTCGAGGCCGCCTTCAGCGTGGGGTGGCGGTCGAGCTCGGGTTCGATCTTGGCGCGGTCCCCGATCAGCAGGAATTCGATCTCGCGATGCCTTTGGAGCGAGATGGCGGCGCCTGGGATGACCACCGCGGCGCCGGCGTCGCCCCCCATGGCGTCAAGCGCGATGCGAACCTTGCTTGGCATAAAAGTCCTGGAAACCTGGGTCTGGTGCGGTCTTGAACGAGCGGGGCCGCAAATGGGTTCGCCACGAACATGGCGGTCGGTCAAGCGCCACGCCGCACCCGGACCGGGGCGCGACAATAGCGTTTTGTTATCCCGAAACAACCTCTTGCCCCCAGCCTTTTGCATTCGGGAGCATCGGGCTGCGGACGGACTAATTCACAAGAAGTACATCAAAATCAAACGGATAATCGAGCTTTTCAAACCACCGCCGCAAACATCTCGCCCCGTCCCGAAGCGGTCCTCTGGAGAAGCTGGCACCTATTTGTCTTTCTTCCCGTCCTGAAGTGCCTTCAGGACCGCAAAGGGGTGGTCCTCCGGATCCCGGGCGATAACCTCGGGCTCAAACACGACCCCCGGCTTGCGCGGATAGGGATCGACCGCCAGGAACAGGGCATCGGTGGCAAGTCTCCCAAGGTCGATGATGCCATTGACGATCGCCTCCAGCGGGTCGGCGACCTGCTCCTGATCGTCGTGCCCCTCCTCCATCAGGTCGGCCAAGCGGCGGACCTCGGCCTCGGGGGCGAATATCAGGTCCACATCCTCGTCGATGTCGCTCTCCATCGGATCAAGCGTGACCACACAGGTCTGGCCGATCCGGGCGCGAACGTGCCCCGTGACCTGGATCCGGTTGCCGCTTTTCGGCACGACATCGAAATCGGCCTGGACCGAGACAACCTCGCGCAAGCCTGCCGTCTCAGCCATAGCCTGTCGCTCGGCGGCCGAGGCCTCGAGCTTGCGATGCAGGCCGGTATCCGGGATCTGTGCAACGATGACGGGCACCTGCCAGGGATCGGGCCCGGATGCTGGTATCGGTCGGGTCATGGCGTGACATCCTCAGGAAGCGCTGGAGGAAACTTGAAGGACGCACCCAGCAGTGCGGCCTCGCCGGTCTGGGCGAGGTTGGCCTCGGCCGCCCTGGCATAGGCCGCGAGCTGCTGCGCCTGGTCCATGCCGGCCCCGTTCAAGATATTCTTGCAGATCGCGGATGCCAGCGCCTCGCCGCCGCCTTCCATGGCCTGATCGTAGGCCTGGACCCGGCCATAAAACGCCTCGCCGAAGGCCCGCATCCGCTTCGGCACGGTCTGGTCGCCTATCCCCATCTCGCGCAGATTGTCGTCCATGTCCTCGCAGAAACGGTCGAACAGCGCCTGCGACAGCTCGGTGGCGCTCTGGACCGTGCGCAGGCGGCGCAGCAGCAGCCAGAGGTGCAGCAGCAACAGATCGAAACGCCCGTTAACGGTATCCGGCACGCCCAAGTCGCGGTAAAACATGGGTTCTCGCGCCTGCGTCACGATCATGCCATAGATGGCTTCAATGGTGCCCGGCGAGGCTAGGCGGGGTTTCCTGAAGTGATTGAACGGCCAAAGCATTGTGGTTTCCGCAAGCGGGCGCGCGCGTGTTGCATTCAGAGCCTCCGCCCGGTACTTCAGCGCCTCGCGCGACGCAAGGGGACGGAATCAGTTCCGCTATGACGATAACGAACCAGACCAGCCTGCGTGCAGACAAGCCGCGCGGCCTTCATGCACGTTGGCGCGGCTTGCGCCTGTTCGCGGCCGCGGCCCTGGTTGGCGCCGCGCTTGCGGGCTGCACCGGCGAGCAGTTCCAGAAGGGTTACATCCTGCCGCCCGGCGCACTGGAGCAGATCCCGATCGGTGCGAGCCAGGACCAGGTGCTGATCGTGATGGGCACCCCCTCCACCGTCGCAACCCTCGACGGCGAGGTGTTCTATTACATCTCCCAGCGCTCCGAGCGCATTGTCGCCTTCATGAACCAGAGGGTGGTCGACCAGCGCGTCATCGCGGTCTATTTCGACAAGAACCGGCGTGTGCGCCGGCTTGCGAATTACGGTCTCCAGGACGGCAAGATCTTCGATTTCATCAGCCGGACGACGCCGACCTCGGGCCAGGAGATGAGCTACCTCACGCCGATCTTCAAGCTGCTCAGCTTTAACTGAGCCTTCAGCCTGCGGCTTCGTGCGGCTTGCCGTTGCGCATACGCTTCCATACGCTCCTGCAAAATAAGATGCAGGGAGTGGATTCGTGCCCAATCAATTGCTGTCCCGCCGTCGCGTGCTCACTGGCGCTGCCGCTATCTCGGCCGCAGCGATCCTGCCGCGATCGAGCTTGGCGGACTGGAAGCCGACCGAAAACGTCCGCCTCGTCGTGCCGGCTGCCGCCGGCGGTTCGACCGACGTGATGGGTCGGCTTCTGGCGGCGCATCTGCAGGCCGCCTGGGGCCAATCGGCCGTGGTGGAAAACCGGTCCGGCGGCGGCGGTACGATCGGCACGGCCGAGGTGGTCCGCGCCAAGCCGGACGGCCACACCATCCTGATCGGCAATCCCGGCCCGAACGCGATCGCCTACAGCATTTTCAAGAACCTCACCTACAAGCCGGACCAGCTCCAGCCGGTCTCCAACATGATCCGGATCCCGAACATCGTCTCGGCGCATCCCAAGACCGGCATCAAGTCGATCGCCGAGCTGGTCGCCTATCTCAAGGCCAATCCGGACAAGCTCAGCTACGCCTCCTCCGGCGTCGGCCAGAGCCCTCACCTCACCGGCGCCTGGTTCCTGCAGCTCACCGGGCTGAAGATGACACACATCCCGTTCCGCGGCGCCGGTCCCGCGCTCCAGGCGGCGCTCGCCGGCGACATCCAGATCCTGTTCGACAACCTCTATCCGAGCCTGCCGCAGGTACAGAACGGCACCCTCACCGGCCTCTGCGTCACCACGACCGAGCGCAGCGACCTCGCGCCGAACCTGCCGACCATGCGCGAGAGCGCGCCGGAGCTTGCGGCTTTCGACGTCTCGTCGTGGTTCTCCGTGTTCCTGCCGAAGGGTGTGCAGCCTGCCGTTCTCGAAGCGCTCAACCTTCAAGTGAAGGCGATGCTCGAGCGCGACGACATCAAGAAGAACATCCTGGCCATGGGCGCCCGCGCCGACTACGGCACGCCCGACCAGTTTGCCGCCTTCGTGGACGCCGAGACGAAGAAGTTCGCCGGCATCATCCAGAAGGAAGGGCTGCAGATGGACGTGCAGTAGCCTTCGCATCCGCGGACCAACATGCAGCGCCGGGCCGCGCTTTCGCGTTGAGTGCGTGGCGACCCTCGGTTGCTATGCAAGCTCGGCCGACGGCTGTCCCACCAAAGCGGCAATCGCCGAAATCGAGTCCAGGCGCGTCAAATCGAAGCCGATGTCGGAGAAGTTGATCCCGTGGTCGGTCTCAATGCTCATGATCAGCTCGACCGCGTCGAGCGAATCGAGGCGGCCGCTGGTGAACAGCAGATCATCGTCACCAAGCGGCGCGCTGTCGCCCTTCATCAGCAGCCGCTGCACGATGTAGCGTCGCATCTGCGATCTGACTTCAGGGCCGGCTTTCGTGGTCATGTCGAGACTCCCAGGAGATAGAACAGGAATTCGGCGCGTTGCCCGAGCGAATGCTCGCGGTCGAGCGGCGCATCGAAGACGTGAATGAGACAAAAGAAGCTCGACACCCACAGGCAAGGCAGCAAGCGGCCACGCAGCCATCCTCGCGGCGCCAGTTGCGGGGCGCGGCGCATCTGCGAGAGCCCGACACTGATGGCCAAGACAAACGTGTAGAACGCGTGCGATTGCTGACCGACCACCGCCCGCCAAAGGCCCATTTCGCCGACGAAATGAATATCGCGGATGAAGTGAAACAGCAGGTTGCCGACACAGGCCGCGGCAAAGGTGGCGAAGAACATGCGAAGCCGGCGATGGCCGCGGAGGCAGCGAACAAAGGTGGGGTAGAAGAAATGGTCGACGAGCAGTTCTTTGTAATAGAAATAGTAGCGATTCCAGAATTCCGCGAGCGTCGTTGACTCCAGAGGCCGGTAGGTGTTGCGCAGCAGGCGAAAGCCGGCAAGTCGCGCCGTGGCGATGATGACGCCGCCGAACACGGTCATGCTCAGCAAGTCCTCGACGAAGAAGCTGACGAGGCTCGCCCATCCGACGAAACGCGGCCAGGGATGGCGCGCGAGATATTGCAGCAGGTTGTCGTCGAACATTGGAAGCTGCAAACGTCCGTGGACGATCTCGACGAGACAGACTCTGACGATGGCGAGCACAAGGATCCAGACCGCAAGCTTGACGCCCTTGAGCTGCGTCACTGCAAGCTCCTCGGGTGTCTTGGCCTCGAAGCGGTCGAGATAAGACAGCCCCTTCCCGAACGGCGTCAGCGACGATCCCCAGAAGGGGTGGAAAACGCTCAGGTGCCGCCACACCGGAGATCGCTTCCTGCCCGCATCGGCCAAACCATAGGCAAGAAACCACAAATAGGGCTGGAACGTCATCAGAAACGACCACAGCAGAACACGCGGCAGGCCGGCCATCATCGTGGCCTGCGTCAGCGCGACGAGTGCCAGGAACGCCAGCAACAGGCTGAGCGTCGGGCGGCGGAAGACCACCGTCCCTGGCCCCTGCATGATCAGCAGGCCCGCGAACAGCGCAAACACGACGACCAGCATGACCGCTTCCAGCAGCGGCTGATGGATCCGGTCGCCGACGCCTTCGTCGATCGTCAGCCGTTCGAGAAAACCACGGTCGATCAGGAAGCCGCTGCGATAGAGCAGCAACAAGGTTGCGAGCAAGATCAGGACGCGCCGGTACCGGCCGGCATAGGCGCACACCAGCGCGAGTCCCGCCGCTGAAAAATCGATACCTATCTGCCGAAACAAAACCGCGAGCAGTCCGACCGCGCAGCAGAGCAGCACGCGGCCACCGATGTCCTGGACCCCCGCCACGAGCCTCGGGTCCCGATCGATCTTGGGGATCAACCGCCACGACGGCTTCGCAAGAGGACCCGATGGCGCGTAGCCGTAGGGCTGGCTTTCAACACTCATCGGACAACGCGCGCGATCACTACGAGCTGTTGCATCTGCGAGGCCCTTGCAACAGCTTCGCCGAGCAGTGACGCTACCGAGCGCCGGTCCGCCTTGCCATTGGCATTGACGGGAATGTCTTCCATCCAGATGAACCGGCCCGGCACCATGTAGGCGGGAAGGTGCGCAGTGCAGTGCTGGCGCAGATCGCTTTCCGCCATTCTTGCACCCGAATACGCGGCCAGCAGCCGACTGGCGCCACTGGCGTCGTGCTGCACCACGGCGAGCGCACGGGTTATTCCCCTGCACGCCATCAGCGCGTGGTCGATCTCCTCCAGCTCGACCCGATACCCCCGAAGCTTGACCTGATTATCCGCGCGACCGCGGAAACGCAGGACGCCGGTTTCAAGGTCGGCCTCCACGAGGTCGCCGCTCCGATAGAGGATCGACCGATAGCCGTCGATCAGAGGGTCCTGACAGAAACGGCGGGCGGTCTCTTGCGGGTTGTTGATGTAGCCGAGCCCTACCCCAGGGCCTCCCAGCCACAACTCGCCGGCAGTGCCCGCAAGCGCCGGCTTCATCTCTTCGTCCAGGATCCGGTAGCTGAAATTGGGATTGAGTCGCCCCAGCGGGGCCAACCCGTCCTTGGACTCAAAAACGGATTCGACGATCTCGAAACCGCTGCAAATGCAGCTCGTCTCGGTCGGGCCGTAGCAATTGATCAGCTTCGCCTTGCCGGCAAACGCGTCGTGGAACCGACGAAGCCGGGCCAGCGGAAACCCCTCACCGCCGAACATGAATCGGCTGACGCTCGGCAGCCAATCCGGGCTCAGAAGGTGCATGGAGTCCAGGAACATGAAGAGGGTCGGCACGGCGAAGAAGAACGTGCACTGATGCTTGGTGATCTCCGACACCAGCTCTGCGGGGGGCCGCCCCTTCTGCGCGTCCAGCGCGACAACCGCCGCTCCGTTCAGGAAGCCGGCATAGATGTCGAAGACCGAATTGTCGAAATAGATCGGGTTGACATTCGTCAGCCGGTCACCGGGTCCAATTCCAAGATCGCTCTTCGCCCAGGCGATCAGGTGAAGCACCCCTTGATGGGGGATGACCACGCCCTTCGGTTCGCCCGTCGATCCCGAGGTGAACATGACATAGGCCGGATCGGCCCCGGTGATCAGGGATGTCAGCGGCAGATTGTCGTCTTCAAGCTGCGACAGGGCATGATGCAAGGCAGCCCGGGCAATTGCATCGCCGATCAATGTCCGCGGCCCAGCTCCCTCGCGCACGCTGACGATCAGCGCGGGCCGGCATCGCTCCAGCATCAGCCGGGCACGTTCCTCGGGGGCCGCAGGATCGAGGAAGGCATAGGGTGCTCCGATCTTGATGCAGGCGATCGCGAGCGCATAGGCCTCGGCGATTTTCGGCAATTCAAGGCACACGACGGCGCCCTTGTTGACGCCACGCGATGTCAACCAGCGCGCCAACCGGTTTGCCAACCGGTTGAGCTCCGAAAAGGCAAAGCTGTCGCCTTCGCACAACAGGGCGACGGCGTCCGGCGAGGACGCAACGGTCTCTTCGAAACGCAGCGCCAGATTATGGGCGGTCATACCGACGCCTCGATCAATTCATTGTCGCCGGGATTGCCCGGCGCGTTCGACGAGGCCTGCACGATCTCGGCAAAATCTCGCTGGTTGAGCGCGATCACGGCCGCGGGCAATTTCGCGTCCGGAAACTGGGCCTGCAACACGTCCCCGAGCTCCATGCCGAGATGCTGAAGGAACGCGGCGGCCATCGGATCGGTCGCCAGCGGCCTGCCCTCACTTGCCCCTTGCTTCATGTCCGGCACGAGGCTGCTGTTCTCGCTGCCAGCTGAAGCAGCTTCGCCATCGACACGCAGCACCACGTCATAGCGATAGCGGGTCAGTTCGTAGCTTGATCCGCGCTTGAGCAGGATTTCCGCACCCGATATCCGCCGGATGGATCCGGAAATGCCCTGAAAGTAGCGGGGGGCGATCACCAACTCGCGCTCCTGGGCGATCGACAGGAAGATCTTTCGCGCGAGCGCGGCATCCGTGGCTCCCGAAACTTTCGCGGATTGAGCTTCGCGATGGAAGACCGGCAGGAGCTCGAGGTTACGAACGTCGCCGACGAAGATGTGCCCCCCAGGAGCCACTAGGCCTGCGGCTTGCTCCAAGACTACGTGCAGGTATTCGATGCCGGGAAAGTATTGCACGACCGAATTTAGCACCACTGCATCGAACGAATTCAGCGGCAAGCCGCTCAAATCGGCGGCTTCCCGCTCTAGAAACTCGACATGCCGAAGCTCGGGCTTCGACTGCGCGAACGCACGCAGCCGCTGAACGGCCACCGGCGAGAGGTCGGTCCCGCAATATACGTCACAGCCGGGCGCGAGCTTTTCGACGAGCAAGCCGACGCCGCACCCGATCTCCAACAACCGCCTTGCGCCAAGAGCACGAATTTGCAGGATCGTATGATCGAGCCAATCGACCATATCGGGTTCGGGAATGGGCCTGTTGGTGAAGTTGCTGGTCCAACCGACGAATGACGGCACAACACCGTCGGCGTCATGGCGATATGCTTGATCGAAAGCGCGACGCCATTGCGCAACTCTGCGATCCGACTCGGCCTGGAGATGCTTCGCCTTGCCGGCGCTCAGATGATCGGGGTCAATTGCGACGAAAGCGACCTCGGACTGACCGCCGTGGCCAGGCTCGGCGCTGAGGAAAGCATCCGCCACGCCCGGATGCGCCATCAATGCCCGCTCAATCTCGTTCACAGGCCGTGCAGGCAACGGAACCTCCCTCTCGCGGACGGCAGGCAGCGAACCCCTGAGCATGTCGAGAGCGCGCCGCGCGCGGAGCACCACACGCGTGCTGCGGAGCTCCCTAAGATGCCGCTGACAGTCTCTCGTATTTCTAGAACTCGGCCGGTTAAGCAACCCTAAATGTGCGCACGCGTAGGGTGCACATTTTCGGGCGGCTTACGCCCTCGGCATCGATGGATCGCTCTGATGACCGGATTGTTGCGTTCCGCGTCCCGCCGGGCGGGTTTCATGTTCAGATGATGCGCCGGCCTCCGGCAGCACACACGCAAAGAAAGACCCCGCAGGCCTGCGCCGCGGGGTCTTCGTTCAGCAACGTCTACCTCAGTGCGCCAGGACTGCCAGCAGCAGCAACGCCACGATGTTGGTGATCTTGATCATCGGGTTCACCGCCGGGCCGGCCGTGTCCTTGTAGGGATCGCCGACGGTGTCGCCGGTCACGGCCGCCTTGTGGGCGTCACTGCCCTTGCCGCCGAAATGACCGTCTTCGATGTACTTCTTGGCGTTGTCCCAGGCGCCCCCGCCCGAGGTCATCGAGATCGCGACGAACAGGCCCGTCACGATCACGCCGAGCAGCATCGCGCCCACCGCCGAGAACGCCGCCGACTTGCCGGCCGCCCCGCCCCCCGCGATCGCATAGATCACGAAGTAGACGAAGATCGGTGACAGCACCGGAAGCAGCGAGGGGATGATCATTTCCTTGATCGCCGCTTTGGTCAGAAGGTCGACCGCCTTGCCGTAATCCGGCTTGTCGGTGCCTTGCATAATGCCCGGCTTCTCGCGGAATTGTCGGCGGACCTCCTCGACGATCGCGCTCGCCGCGCGGCCCACGGCGGTCATGCCCATCGCGCCGAACAGATACGGCAAGAGACCGCCGAACAACAGGCCTACCACGACGTAGGGATTGTTGAGCGAGAAGTCCGGTTTGACGCCGGCGAAGTAGGCGTGGTGCGCGGAGTCCGCAATGAAGAACTTGAGATCCTCGTTGTAGGCCGCGAACAGCACCAGGGCGCCGAGACCGGCGGAGCCGATCGCGTAGCCCTTGGTCACCGCCTTGGTGGTGTTGCCGACTGCATCGAGCGCGTCGGTCGACTTGCGAACCTCCTTCGGCAGGCCCGCCATCTCGGCAATACCGCCGGCGTTGTCGGTCACCGGACCGAACGCGTCGAGCGCGACGACCATGCCGGCGAGCGCCAGCATCGTGGCGGTCGCGATCGCGATGCCGAACAGGCCGGCGAGGCTGTGGGTGACCAGGATGCCGGCGATGATGACGATCGCGGGCAGCGCGGTCGCTTCCATCGAGATGGCGAGGCCCTGGATCACGTTGGTGCCGTGGCCGGTCACCGAGGCCTGGGCGATCGACTTCACCGGACGATAGTCGGTGCCGGTGTAGTATTCGGTGATCCAGATGATCAGCGCGGTGACGGCAAGGCCGACCACGCCGCACTCGAACAGCGCCATGCCGGTATAGTCGACGCCGGCGAGCTTGCCGAAGCCGATCAGGTAATGGATCACACCGGCGATGCCGACCAGCGAGAGGACGCCGGTTGCGATCAGACCCTTGTAAAGCGCGCCCATGATCGACTGGCTCGGCCCGAGCTTCACGAAGAAGGTGCCGATAATCGAGGTGATGATGCAGATGCCGCCGATGGCGAGCGGCAACGTCATCATGTCGGCGAGGATCGGCGTCTTGGCGAAGAAGATCGCCGCCAGGACCATGGTGGCGACCGCGGTCACCGCATAGGTTTCGAACAGGTCGGCGGCCATGCCGGCGCAGTCGCCGACATTGTCGCCCACGTTGTCGGCGATGGTGGCCGGGTTGCGCGGATCGTCCTCGGGGATGCCGGCCTCGACCTTGCCGACGAGGTCGCCGCCGACGTCCGCACCCTTGGTGAAGATGCCGCCGCCGAGACGAGCGAAGATCGAGATCAGCGAGGCGCCGAAGCCGAGCGCCACCATGGCGTCGATGACGACGCGGCTGTCAGGCGCAAGCTTCAGCGAATGGACCAGGAAGCCGAAATAGAGGGTCACGCCAAGCAGCGCGAGACCCGCCACCAGCATGCCGGTGATGGCGCCCGCCTTGAAGGCGAGCTCGAGACCACCCGCGAGCGACGTGGTCGCCGCCTGGGCGGTGCGCACATTGGCGCGGACCGAGACGTTCATGCCGATGAAGCCGGCCGCCCCCGACAGGATCGCGCCGATGGCAAAACCGATCGCGACGTAGAGTCCCAGGAAATAGGCAAGCAGCACGAAGATGACGATGCCGACCATCCCGATCGTGGTGTATTGACGCCGCAGGTAGGCCTGGGCGCCTTCGCGCACCGCTGCCGCGATTTCCTGCATGCGCGGAGACCCCGCATCCGCGCTCAACACCGAAGACGTCGCCCAGATCGCGTAGACGACGGAAAGCACTCCGCAGAGCACAATCAACCATAATGCTGTCATGTGATTTTTTGCCTCAGATCCTTGATGAACGTACCCCCGGCGCCTTTTGTTTTCCGTCGTGCGGTGCGGCGCCTTGATTTTGAAGAAGGCCGCTCCTTGCCCGAAGGCGCGGCCTTAGTCGGTCACGACCTTGCCAAAATCAAATTGAGGGTGCAACGCCAGATAAGGCCGAAAAGCCGATCTCGGCAGGTATTTAGCCTGTCTTGGCAGCCGGGACGCCGGTTTGGAGCAATTCCTAGAAGTGGCTGTAGGAGAGCCGCTTCAAGACCAGCTCCTGGCCCTGCCCGTCCAGGAAGCGCGGCCGCTCATGGCCCGCGACGATCGTGCCGATGGCCGTGACGGCAAGGCCTGCCGCACGCCCCAAGGCAATCAGCGCGTTGGCTTGCGCTGGCGGAGCGGTGCACAGCACCTCGTAATCGTCCCCTCCGGCCAGCAGCGTCTCGACGGAAACGACCTTGCCTGCGATCAGGCCGGCGGCAGCGGCCGAGAGCGGCACGCTCGTCACGTCGATCGTGGCCGAGACGCCTGATGCCGCACAGAGCTTGGTCAGATCTCCAGCAAGGCCGTCGGAGACATCCATCGCAGCCGTCGCATGGTCACGCACGGACTGCGCGAGAGCATTGCGCGGCTGCGGCACGCGATAGCGCGAGATCAGCGTCTCGCGCGCGTGCGGATCGGAGGCCAGCGCATTCGCGACCGCGCCGCCCTTGAGCACGTCAAGGCCAAGCGCGGCGTCGCCGATCGTCCCCGTCACCAGGATACGGTCGCCCGGTTGGGCGCCGGTGCGGCCGACCATCCGCCCCTGCGACACGCGGCCAAAGGCGGTAATCGAGATCATCTGCGGCCCCGGCGTCGACACCGTGTCGCCGCCGAGCAGCGGACAGACGAAGGTTTTCGCATCCTCGCCGAGCGCGTCCGCGAACGGCCTGAGCCAAGCGTCTTCCTTGCTGCGCAGCGCCAATGTCAGCACGAAGCCGGCCGGCACGGCCCCCTTGGCGGCGAGATCGGACAGGTTCACCCGCAGCGCCTTGCGCGCGATGGTATCGGGCGGATCGGTGGCAAGATAATGCACGCCCTCGACCACCGCGTCGGTGGTGACGACGATGTCGCTGCCGAGCGCCTGCAGGATGGCGGCATCGTCCACCAGCCCCAAGGCGCCGGGATCAGTCGCCAGCGGCTTGAAATAGCGCGCGATGAGGGAGTCTTCGGCGGAGGGATTGTGCGGGTTTGTCATCAGCGTCAGCCACACACTTCGCTGTCATCGCCGGGCTTGACCGGGCGATTCAGTATTCCAGAGACGATCGTGTGACATCGATAGGCCGCGGCGTACTGGATCACCCGCCTTCGCGGGTGATGACGGCGGAATATGGGGCAGCCACATCGCATCAATTCACCGCCCTGCGCCTCAATTCACCCCCGCCCGAACTCGTCACCGCGAAACTGGCGGCCGATCTGGTCGAGCACCGCGTTGACCATGCCGGTCTCCTCGCGGTCGACGAAGGCATTGGCGACGTCGACATATTCGGACACGACGACGCGGCCCGGCACGTCCTTGCGGTGTTCCAATTCGTAGGCCCCTGCCCGCAGCACCGCGCGCAGGATCGCTTCGATGCGCTTCAATGGCCAGCCCTTCGACAGCGCCTCGTCGATCAGCGGATCGAGTTTCTTCTGGTCGCGCACGACGCCGGAGACGACGTCGCGGAAGAACGCCGCTTCCGCCGGGAGATATGTGTCGCCCTCGACCTCGTTGCCGAGCCAGTGGCTCTCGAACTCCGCAAAAATGTCGTTGATGCCGGCACCGCCGATATCCATCTGGTACAGCGCCTGCACGGCTGCGAGCCGCGCCGCACCGCGCCGGTTCGCCTTCTTCTCCGTGCCGGCCGGCGGCTTCTTGTTGTTATCGGCCATGATCAAGCCCGCGCCAGCCGGCGCTTTATGCGCAGCATCGCAATCGCGGCCCGCGCGGCATCGCCGCCCTTGTTCAGCTCGCTGGCGCGCGCCCGCGCCCAGGCCTGCGCCTCGGTGTTGACGGTGAGGATGCCGTTGCCGAGCGGCAGCTTTCGCGCCACCGCCAGGTCCATCAGCGCGCGCGAGGATTCCTGCGAGACGATCTCGAAATGGATGGTGTCGCCACGGATCACGCAGCCGAGCGCGATCGCGGCATCATAGGGCTTGCCATTGGTCGCCGCGGCGTCAACCGCGATGGCGATCGCCGCAGGAATCTCCAGTGCACCGGGAACCGTGATGACGTCGTGGGTCAGACCGGCCGCCTTCAGCTCGGCCACCGCGCCTTCGAGCATCGCGTCCTGGAGATCGTCATAGAACCGCGCCTCGACGATCAGCGCGCGTGCGCCGGAAACGTCGGTCTGGTCCTTCAGGGGTGCGCGCCGCGCGTCTGCCATCGTCAAATCCGTTCCACAGGGGTTGGCGCTATGTAGTCGCCACCAGCGGGTAAGCCAAGTTTAAAGACGCCGTCACTTCATTTCCGTCAGCCGCGCCGCGTAGCGGGCCATCAGATCGACCTCGATATTGACCTCATCTCCCGCCTTCCAGCCGCCGATCGTCGTGACCGTCAGGGTGTGCGGGATGATCAGCACCGAAAAGGTCACGTCCTTCACCGTATTAACCGTCAGCGAGACGCCGTCGAGCGTGATCGAGCCCTTGGTCGCGATGAACCGCGCCAGCTCCCGCGTCGTGGAGAGCTCGAACCGCGCCATGTCGGGCAGGTCCTCGCGGCTGACGAGGGTCGCGATGCCATCGGCATGGCCGGCGACGATATGCCCGCCAAGCTCGTCGCCGATCTTGAGCGCACGCTCGAGATTGAGCCTGGTGCCGACCCTCCAATGCTTTGCGGTCGTCAGCGCCAACGTCTCGGCCGCGGCATCGACGTCGAACCAGGTCCTTTGAGCAGAGTCCTTGCCGCCTTCGACGCCGGAAGCAACCACCGTCAGGCAGACGCCGTTGCAGGCGATCGAGGCGCCGTCCGCAATGGTGGTCTGCTCGTAGCGGCAGGCGATGCGCAGCCGGTGCAACTGGCCCTGCGCCGTCGGCGTGAAGCCGACGATCTCGCCGATATCGGTGACAATGCCGGTGAACATCACGCGCGCTCGTAGATGGTGAGAGTATCCTGATCGAAGGTCTCGCTAGCATGAACCTTGTAGGCCTGCGACTGCGTGATTTTCGACAGGGGCAATGCAGCGAGCGCATCCACCCCGTCGGCGCCCACCGCTTCCGCGCCGTGGAACAGCCAGATCTCGTCAACGAGGTCCGCGGCGATGAAGGACGCCGCGACGCGGCTGCCGCCCTCGACCATCAGCCGCGTGATGCCCTTGCCGGCCAATGCATGCAGCACGGCCGCAAGATCGAGTCCCGAGGCATTGCCGGGCGGCACGCGGATCACCTGCGCACCGGCCGCACCGAGCCGCGTGGCGGCCGCGGCCTCCGCGAGTTCAGAACCCACCACCCATAGCGGAATCTCGCGCGCGGAGCCCACGAGCCTGCTTGCGCCGGGAATACGCAGATTCTGGTCGAGCACCACCCGCACCGGCGAGCGCACCGCCATGCCCGGCAGGCGGCAGTCGAGCTGCGGATCGTCCGCCAGCACGGTGCCGATGCCGACTAGGATGGCGTCGCTTTGCGCGCGGAGGAGATGCACCCGGTTGCGCGCCGCCTCGCCGGTGATCGCGACCGGCTTGCCGCCGGCCGCGCCGATCTTGCCGTCGGGCGAGACCGCGAGCTTCAGGATCACATGCGGGCGGCGATCCCTGATGCGACGGAAATGCCCGGCGTGATCGAAGGCGGCTTCGCGCGCGCACAGACCCACATCCACCATGATGCCGGCGGCGCGCAGGCGTGCGTGGCCCTGACCGGCGACTTCCGGATTGGGATCCTCGATCGCGGCCACCACGCGTTTGATGCCGGCGGCGATCACGGCGTCCGCGCACGGTGGCGACTTGCCGAAATGCGAGCACGGCTCCAGCGTGACGTAGAGCGTGGCGCCTCGCGCGGCCTCGCCTGCGCGCCGCAGCGCTTCAGGCTCGCCATGCGGCCGTCCGCCAGGTTGGGTCCAACCGCGGCCGACGATCACGCCGTTCTTGACGATGACGGCGCCGACGGCGGGATTGGGCCAGGTACTTCCCTGCCCGCGCCGGCCGAGCGCCAGCGCAAGCTCCATGAAGCGCCGGTCGGCATCCCTGGACTCGCGCGCCTTCTGCGCGAATTGATCCTCCAGGATGCGGAAGATCATTTGCGGATCGCGGCGAGCCGCGCTTCCTCCTCGCCGGAGAGCTCGCCGAGCACGTCGGCGAAATCCTTGGCCTCGCGGAAATTGCGGTAGACCGAGGCGAAGCGGACATAGGCGACGTCGTCGAGCGTGCGCAGATGCTCCATCACGGTCTCGCCGATCACCTCCGAGGAGATTTCAGCCTCGCCCCCCGTCTCGAGCTCGCGCACGATGGTGGAGACCATCTTCTCCACCCGTTCCGGCTCGACCTGCCGCTTGCGCAAGCTGATCGACACCGAGCGCATCAGCTTGTCGCGGTCAAACGGCACGCGGCGGCCGTTGCGCTTGATCACCGTGAGCTCGCGCAGCTGCACGCGCTCGAAGGTGGTGAAGCGGAAATTGCAGGCGACGCACACGCGCCGCCTGCGTATCACGGAAGAGTCCTCGGTCGGACGCGAGTCCTTCACCTGCGTATCGAGACTGTTGCAGTTCGGGCAGCGCATCCGTTGACCTTGACCGGTTTTTCTTGAGCCTTACTGATAGATCGGGAAACGGTCGGTGAGCACCTTGACCCGTTCCTTGATCGCGGCTTCCACCAGCGGCGCCTTGCCGTCGTCGGACTGCGCGATCGCGTTGAGGACTTCGGCGATCATGCCGCCGACCTGCTGGAATTCAGCGACACCAAAGCCGCGCGTGGTCGCAGCCGGCGTGCCCAGACGAATACCGGAGGTGACGAACGGTGACTCGGGATCGAACGGAATGCCGTTCTTGTTGCAAGTGATGGCGGCGCGAACCAGCGCCTTCTCCGAGGCGTTGCCCTTCAGGCCCTTCGGCCGGAGGTCAACCAGCATCAGATGATTATCGGTGCCGCCCGAGACAATGTCGAACCCGTGGCCCTTCATCGCCTCCGCCAGAGCCTTGGCGTTCTCGACGACGTTCTTGGCATAGACCTTGAAGTCCGGCCGCAGCGCCTCGGCGAAGGCGACCGCCTTGGCCGCGATGACATGCATCAGTGGGCCGCCCTGCAGGCCCGGGAAGATCGCCGAGTTGAATCTCTTGGTCAGCGCCTCATCATTCCACAGCATCAGGCCGCCACGCGGACCGCGCAGCGACTTGTGGGTCGTGGTGGTGGTGATGTGCGCGTGAGGCACGGGCGAGGCATGCACGCCGCCGGCGACGAGACCGGCGAAGTGCGCCATGTCGACCAGGAGATACGCGCCGACGCTGTCCGCGATCTCGCGGAAGCGCTTGAAGTCCCAGGCGCGCGAATAAGCCGAGCCGCCGGCCACGATCAGCTTCGGCTTGACCTCCTCGGCCTGCTTGGCGACCGCGTCCATGTCGATGATCTGGTCCTCGCGGCGCACGGTGTAGTGCGCGGCCTTGAACCACTTGCCGCTCATGTTGACCGGGGAGCCGTGGGTGAGATGGCCGCCGGCCGCGAGATCGAGGCCCATGAAGGTGTCGCCGGGCTGAAGCAGCGCCAGAAACACCGCCTGGTTCATCTGGCTGCCGGAGTTCGGCTGCACGTTGGCGAAGTTGGCGCCGAACAGCTTCTTGGCACGATCGATCGCGAGGTTCTCGGCGACGTCGACCCACTCACAACCGCCGTAGTAGCGCGCGCCCGGATAGCCTTCCGCGTATTTGTTGGTCATCACCGAACCCTGCGCTTCCAGCACGGCACGGCTGACGATGTTCTCGGAGGCGATCAGCTCGACCTCGTGGCGCTGGCGGCCGAGCTCGCCCTTGATGGCGGCTGCGATTTCCGGGTCAGCCTGCTCGAGCGAGGCGGTGAAAAACGAATCGGGCGCGGAGGCGGTTTTGGCGAAGGTCATCTTGCGAATATCTCCACCGCCGCAGCCTTTTGGCGGGCTACGGACGGGTCTGGTGTGGCGATCGGAAGCGGCGAGCGCGATCTACCACATCGCCCGCAACAGGCCAAGGGTTTGCGGGTCGGACCTGTGATTTATGCAAGATATGGTGGGATCGGAGGATTTGGATGACGGGGTGGTATCCGGCGTCCATGTCCAGGAAAGGTCCGCTTTGGCCCCGAAAGGCCGCGCGGGTGCGAGCGGCCGGCCTCTACAGCCCGGTATACCCCGCCTTCACGGGATCCACGCTGCCGTCGAGCTGCCGCAGATAGGTCAGGCCGCAAACCGTCAACCTGTGGGTGTCCTTCTCGCCGGCTTCCATCAAGGTGGTGATGTAGTTCGTGACCTTTTCCCGCGCCTCCGCGCTCGCCGCGGACGTGCGGTTGGCGAGCAAATCGTAGGTATGCATGATCCGGTCGATGGCAGCTTCCATGGCACCCTCTGGTTCTTGCCGCGTTTGGGAGTTGAGATCAGGCAACGGCTTTGGCCTCGGACTGCGCCTCGAACCTGACAATGGCCTTGTTGGCCAGCCTGATCTTGTTGAATTCGCCGTGCTGGAGCAACTTGATGACGATCTCGAGCAGGCGCTCGTCGGTGACGAGGGTGTCCCGGATCGCGCCGGAGCGGCGAAGATAGTTCGCGGCGATGGCGTAGGCCTCGCTCACGAGTTCCACGTTCATCACCCCCACGCCACGCTCGACCAGCATCGTCAGCCTCCGATCCGGAGGAGATAAGCATCGAACCGGGAACTCGTTCCCTGGTGTCGGGGATTTTTTTCGCAACCGCGAAATGGAAAAACGCACCGGTCCGGACACAGCCGGGCCGGCGCGCTTGGGGAAGCTCAGGCACGTTCGGGAGGCTTGCCGGTCTTGTTGCGGGCCGGCTTGGCCTTGTCCCGTCGAAAAGAACTCAGAGACGATACAGGATTTGGTCGGTCCAGAACCGCTCGAGGCGGTGCAGCGATTTGTTCAGGGTCGAGAACTCCTCGCCCGAGATGCCGCCGACCTGTTCGACCGTCTTGACGTGCTTCTGGTAGAGCGAGTCGACGATGCGGCGGATTTCCTGGCCCTGCGGCGTCAGGCGGATGCGCACCGAGCGGCGATCGACGCGCGAGCGCTGATGGTCGAGGAAGCCGAGCTCGACGAGCTTCTTCAGATTGTAGGAAACGTTGGAGCCGAGGTAATAACCGCGCGTGCGCAGTTCGCCCGCGGTCAGCTCCTTGTCGCCGATGTTGTAGAGCAGCAGCGCCTGCACCGAGTTGATGTCCGCACGGCCGCGGCGATCGAACTCGTCCTTGATGACGTCGAGCAGCCGGCGATGCAGCCGCTCCACCAGAGTCAAAGCTTCCAGATAGAGCGTCTGCACCGAACCCTGCTGGCCGGAGACGCGCTCTGCGGTATCTGCCGCAGTTGCGACGGCTTTCATCATGACACTTCCCCTGTTGTCGTTTTTATCGACACTCATTCGACGAAACTTGTGTCCCGTCTGATAGGTGCAACTTAAGGGGCTCGTTTGAAGATCGGCTTAAATAAGAGAATAAAGAGATCATGAATTTAAGACAGTGAATTGCGGATTAAGCCTGTCCCACAAGCACTTTACGCAACAGTCTGTTGACTCTCGCAAGGTCCTGTTCACCCTCCGTCCGCCCCGATTGTCGCATTCCAGAACAGCCTCGCCCCGTTTCGAAACGGCCGCGTAAGAGCTGTGGCGGAACACGCTGGTTAGCGAAAACTTACGTCGAATTTTACGCAACCAGCCGTCAACCAAGCGCGACAATCTCGTGTCCCGGACCAGCACAGCGAAGCCGAGCGCAGAGTCGGGGCAAGAGAGTTTGCTATGGCGGTCGTTCGCGTGCGGCCATCCAGGCGAGCGCGAGATAGGCCGCCAGCATGAAGGCTTCGACGCCGACCACGACCAGGCTGCCGCCGTAGATGCCGGGGAACATCAGCTCGATCACCGCCATCGACACCACGGTCGTCAGCCACACCACGGCGCCCCAAGGCGTCGCCAGCCACAGCCCGACCGCGGCAACGAGTTCGATCACGGCGAAGTAAATGGTTGAGGCCTGCCAGGCCATCGACTGGTTCTCGAAGGCCTCGTCCTCGCCGCCCACGAAGCCCGTCACCTGCGCCCAATGATAGAGGCCCTTGAGGATCGAGAGCAGCGCCATCACCCGCAGGAACAGCACGAGCCGGCGCGTCCAGACATTGTCGTCGGATTCAGCCCGCTCCGACGAGATCGCCGCCACCGACATGGCGCTGTCTCTGGCATTGTCTCGGACGGCATCCCTGGTGCTGTCGCGGGCCGCATCGCGGGTGGAGATCTCGGACATGCCCCCTTCTGGCTGCTTTGCCCCGCAAAATCAATCGGCTGCCATCTTTTGCGACAGGTCAACCCGCGGTGACGGGAACCATGCGAGCTGGTATAAGAATAATTCCAGCCGGAGGAAAAGTAATGGCGATCAAATACGGACGTCCGATCGAGTTGCGCGAGGTCTCGCGCCGGGATGGCACTGGGGCCTCCCCTGCCCTCGATCTGACCGTCCGCCCGCGCCGCAACCGCAAGGCCGAATGGGCCCGGCGCATGGTGCGCGAGAACGTGCTCACGACGGACGATCTGATCTGGCCGCTGTTTCTGATCGACGGCAACAACAAGCGCGAGCAGATCGCCTCGATGCCGGGTGTCGAGCGTCTCAGTGTCGACCAGGCCGTGCGCGACGCCGAGCGGGCGATGAAGCTCACCATCCCGTGCCTCGCGTTGTTTCCCTACACCGATCCGTCCCTGCGCGACGAGGAGGGCTCGGAAGCCACCAACCCGAACAATCTGGTCTGCCAGGCGGTGCGCGCGATCAAGAAGGAATTCCCGGAGATCGGCATTCTCTGCGACGTCGCGCTCGATCCCTTCACCAGCCACGGCCATGACGGCCTGATCTCCGACGGCAAGATCCTGAACGACGAGACGGTCGCTGTGCTCGTGCGTCAGGCCCTGGTGCAGGCCGAAGCCGGCTGCGACATCATCGCGCCCTCCGACATGATGGACGGCCGCGTTGCCGCGATCCGCGAGGGCCTGGATCGCACCGGCCTGCTCGACGTGCAGATCATGGCCTATGCCGCAAAATACGCCTCCGCGTTTTACGGCCCGTTCCGCGACGCCATCGGCTCGGCCAAGACGCTCACCGGTGACAAGCGCACTTACCAGATGGACAGCGCCAACACCGACGAGGCGCTCCGCGAGGTCGAGCTCGACATCGCCGAGGGCGCCGACATGGTGATGGTCAAGCCCGGCATGCCCTATCTCGACGTCGTCCGTCGCGTGAAGGACACGTTCGCGATGCCGACCTTCGCCTATCAGGTGTCCGGCGAATACGCGATGATCGCGGCCGCCGCCAACAACGGCTGGCTCGACGGCGACCGCGCCATGATGGAGAGCCTGCTCGCCTTCAAGCGCGCCGGCGCCGACGGTGTGCTGAGTTATTTCGCACCGAAGGCGGCGGAGAAGCTGCGGACGCAGGGGTAGGCCCCAAGGTCGTCCCGGCGAAGGCCGAGCGCCCCTGTCTCTAATCGTCGTCCTGGCGAAAGCCAGGACCCATACCGGGTGATCTAGCGAGAGCACGCGGTATCGATACCGGCGAACGTACTAACTTCCAGTTTTCGCCAAGCTTGTCCCTGGGGTAATGGGTCCTGGCTTTCGCCAGGACGACACTGAGGGTGTGGCGCCGCGTCCTTTCCTCCCGCCTCCGCCGCCCCCGAATCGCCGGAATATTTCGGCTTGTTAATCTCGGCGCCCTTGGCACGCGGACGGCCTGTTCCCATGTCCTTCCACGGGAGTCCTGCCACGGGAGTTTCCCTCGGGAGAATGGTCATGTCGTATTCGGACTCGGGCAATGCCTGGCGCAATGACGGTGGGGCGCAGCCACATGCCTACGATCCCTATCTGCACCCGGAACTGTTCCGCGGCGTTGCGACGCGGCGGGTCTTCGCCTTCCTGATCGACATGGTTGTGATCTCGGTGCCGGTGATCCTCGGCTACCTCTTCATCGCGGTGTTCGGCGTGGTCACGCTCGGCATCGGCTGGGCGCTGTTCTGGCTGGCCTGGCCGGCCTCCGTGATCTGGGCCATCGTCTATTACGGCGCCTGCATCGGCGGTCCGTCGTCCGCGACCATCGGCATGCGCGTGATGGATCTTGAGTTGCGCACCTGGTACGGCGCGCCCGGCTATTTCGTGCTCGGGGCCACCCACGCCGTGCTGTTCTGGGTGACCGTCTCGTTCCTGTCGCCTTTCGTCGTCCTGGTTGGCCTCTTCAACGGCCGCAGGCGCTTGCTGCAGGATTTCGTGTTGGGGACGGTCGTGATCAACAATTCCGTTCGTGCGCCGGTGCCCCAGGGCGCCAGGACCTACTGATCAGCGACCTTTCGATCAAGGACCTACTCATCAACCAACCTGGATCAAGAACCTATCAACCTGGACCCGCTATGCTGTCCGATGTGACCTGCCGAGTAGACCGATTGACCGGGGGCTTTCGTAGCGCGATGCTGATGCACATTTTGGAGGCCCACGACGTCCCTTGACCCAGCACTCGCGCGACACCCCACAATTTTACCTCACGGCGCCCTCCCCCTGCCCCTATCTGCCGGGCCGGCACGAGCGCAAGGTGTTTACGCACCTCGTAGGTGAGCGCGCCGGTGACCTCAACGACCTCCTGACCCATGGCGGCTTTCGTCGCAGCCAGTCGATCGCCTACCGTCCCGCCTGCGACCAGTGTCGCGCCTGCGTCTCGGTCCGGGTGATCGCCAACGAGTTCCGCCCCTCCCGCAACTTCCGCAAAGTCATCGCGCGCAACGCCGACATCATCGGCGAGCAGCGCAGCGCGGTGCCGACCTCCGAGCAATATTCGGTGTTCCGCGCCTATCTCGATTCCCGTCACCGCCATGGCGGCATGGCCGACATGACCGTGCTCGACTACGCCATGATGGTCGAGGACAGCCACGTCGAGACCCGTATCATCGAGTACCGCAAGCGCGGTCCCGACAGCGGCATCACCGGCCGCGGCGAGGAGTTGATCGCGGTGGCGCTGACCGACGTGCTCAGCGACGGCCTGTCGATGGTCTATTCGTTCTTCGAGCCGGGCGAAGTCAGCCGCTCGATGGGCACCTTCATGATCCTCGACCACATTGCCCGCGCCCGGCGGCAGGGATTGCCTTACGTCTATCTCGGCTACTGGATCGAGGGCTCCAAGAAGATGGACTACAAGGCCCGCTTCCTGCCGCAGCAGCGCCTCGCGCCGTCAGGTTGGCTGCGCATCGACGCGCAAGGCGATGCGACGTCCGAGCCGCAGGATTAGCTCTCCGTCATGCCCCGCGAAAGCGGGGCATCCAGTACGCCGCGGCGCCTCGGCTCAGTCACTACTGTCTCTGGAATACTGGGTCGTCCGGTCAAGCCGGACGACGACAGCCGTGGTGTGGTCACCCGAACAGCGTGTCCGCGAGCAGCTTCAAGTTCAAAACCACGATGATGCCGGCGACGATCCACGCGATCGCCGCGACCCATACCGGTATGACGAACTTGCCCATCTTGCGGCGGTCGGAGACGAAGCGGACCAGCGGGATGACGGCGAAGGGCAATTGCATCGACAACACGACCTGGCTGAATACCAGCAGATCAGCCGTGCCGCGCTCGCCATAGATCGCGGTGACGACAATCACGGGAATGATCGCGATGCCGCGGGTCAGCAACCGCCGCGCCCAGCTCGGCAGGCGCAGGTCGAGAAAGCCCTCCATCACGATCTGGCCGGCGAGCGTCGCCGTCACCGTTGAATTCAGGCCCGAGGCGAGTAGCGCCACTGCGAACAGCGTCGAGGCGATGCCGAGGCCGAGCAACGGAGACAGCAGCTCGAAGGCCTGGCCGATCTCGGCGACGTCGGAATGGCCGCTCTTGTGGAAGGTTGCAGCAGCCACCACGAGGATCGCGGCATTGATGAACAGCGCCAGCATCAGGGCGATGGTCGAATCCGTCGTCGCCCATTTGATCGCCTCGCGCCGGCCTTCGTCGTTGCGCTCATAGGCGCGCGTCTGCACGATCGAGGAGTGCAGATAGAGATTATGCGGCATCACGGTGGCGCCGATGATGCCGATCGCGATGTAGAGCATTTCGGGGTTGGTGAAGATCTCGGTCTTCGGCACAAATCCCCTCAGCATCTCGGCGACCGGCGGGGCTGCCGCGGCAAGCTGGACGGTGAAGCAGACTGCGATCACGACGAGCAGCGCGATGACGAAGGCTTCGAGGAAACGGAAGCCCCGATTCATCAGGATGAGCAGCAAAAAGGCATCCAGCGCGGCGATCAGCGCGCCGCCAATCAGGGGAATGCCGAACAGCAGCTTGAGCGCGATCGCGGTGCCGATGACCTCGGCGAGATCGCAGGCGATGATCGCCCCCTCGCAGGCAAGCCAGAGTAGAAAGTTCACGGCCGGCGAATAGGTCCCGCGGCAGGCCTGCGCGAGGTCGCGGTCGGTGACGATGCCGAGCCGTGCCGCCAGCGATTGCAGCAGAATCGCCATCAAATTCGAGAGCAGGATGACGGAGAGCAGCGTGTAGCCGAACTTGGACCCGCCGGCGAGATCCGTCGCCCAATTGCCGGGGTCCATGTAGCCGACCGAAACCAGATAGCCCGGGCCGACGAAGGCGAGCAGGCGCCGCCACCACACCCCCGCGATGGGGAGGGCGACCGAGGCATTCACCTCGGCCAGGCTCTTTGTCATCGGCGCGTCATTGCGCCAGCCGGCAGCATCTCGGGTCAGATCGGGAGAGCGAGCATCCATGCGGCGAGAATACCGAAGTCGAGCCTTATTGCAACTCATTTGCAACTGCATCTAGCCGCGTCGGTCCCTCGGCGGTCGCTATGTGTCGCCCCTGTCGGGAAGCGGGTGGGTTTGGGAGCCTCCCGAGGCGGATACTGGCGCCAACCCGACTTTGCAGGAAACGAGCCATGTCAATTCCCCCGCGCCTCCCCGAGACATTCAACCGCCTCGCCTGGTCCAATTTGGCGGCACAGTCGGCCGAACAGATCGCGCTGGCCGCGGCCCCCATCGTCGCGGTGCTGACGCTCGGCGTGGCAGAAGGCCAGACCGGCCTGCTCCAGACCGCGCTGACCCTGCCCTTCGTCCTCTTCGCCATCCCCGCCGGCCTGCTGGCCGACCGCATCTCCCGCCGTTCGCTGATGGCGGGCGCCGAGGCGCTGCGGGCCGCGGCCCTTGCAGCGATCGTGCTGCTGCTCGCGCTCGGCGCGCTCAATCTGCCGCTGCTGGCGCTGCTCGGCTTTGCCGCCGTGTGCGGCACCGTCGTCTACAGCGTGGCCGCGCCGGCGCTGGTGCCCTCGCTGGTGAGTTCGGACCTGCTACCGGCGGCCAATGCGCGGATCGAGCTCGCACGCACCATCGCCTTCGCCAGCGGCCCTGCGCTCGGCGGCGCGCTGGTCGGGTGGTGGGGCGCGAGCCCGGCCTTCGGCTTTGCGGCCGCGCTGTCCGCGATCGCCGTCGTGCTGCTCTCCGGCATCTACGAGCCCGCCCGCACGCCGGCGCCACGGCGGCATCCGTTTCAGGACATCCGCGAAGGCGCGGCCTTCGTGTTTCATCATCCGCTGCTGCGGCCGGTGTTCATCACCCAGTTCATCTTCAACACCGGATGGTTCCTGCAGATCGCGGTGTTCGTGCCCTATGCCGTACGTCACCTCGGCCTAAACGCGGTCGGCGTCGGCACCGTGCTGACGATGTACGGTGTCGGCATGGTGATCGGCGCGCTGTTCGCGACGCGGGTGATGAAGCGCATCGCGTTCGGCACGGTCGTCGGCCTCGGCCCCGTTACCGGCTTCGTCGCGGCGGTGGTGATGGCGCTGACGGTGCTGGTCCCCTCGCCCTGGCTTGCGGCCTTGAGCTTCTTTCTGCTCGGCGTCGGGCCGATCCTGTGGGTGATCTCGACCACGACGCTGCGCCAGTCGGTGACGCCGCCTCGCCTGCTCGGCCGCGTCTCCGCCATCAACATCATGAGCTATGGCGCCCGTCCGGTCGGCTCGGCGCTGGGTGCGATCGTCGGCGGCCTGTGGAGCGCCGAAGCGTGCCTCTATCTCGCCGCCGCCGTGTTCGGCGTGCAGGCGCTGGTCATTTGGCTCTCGCCCGCGGTGGCGCTGGACCGGCAGCCGGACATGGTGGGCGATGAGGCGGTGGCGCGGTGTTAGCTGCACTGTCATTGCGAGCGAAGCGAAGCAATCCAGAATCCGTCCGCGGAGACAGTCGGGATTGCTTGGTCGCAAGAGCTCCTCGCAATGACGGAGTATGTTGAAGCAGCCAGCCTAATTCGCCAGATACCGCTCGTAGCTGCCTGTCACCGGCTCGCTCGCGTCCACCTCCGGATCAAGCGTGTAGAGATCCTGCGCACGGCCGATGCCACGCAGCGCGTAGCGGCCTGTGGAGACGAGATAGCGGCGGCCGGCGGCGTCGAGGCCCTTGTAGAATTCTGCCGACGCCAGCAGCTCGCGATCGACCGAACGGCTCATCGAGGCGATGCGGCTGACCTCGTTCACGGTCGGACCGACCACGGTGAAGTCGAGCCGGTCCTCGCTGCCAATATTGCCGTAGAAGACCTCGCCGACATGCAGGCCGATATAGGCGGACGTGGTGGGACGGCCCTCCGCGCCCCGCCTCAGGTTCAGCGCAGCGACGTTCTTGCGGAACAGATGCTCGGCGCGCAGCGCCGCGCGCCGGGCATGCGCCATGTCTTCACCGGTGAACATCGCAAGCACGCCGTCGCCGATCAGCTTCAGCACGTCGCCGCCGGCGTCGTGGATCGCGTCGATCACGGCCTGCGCATAGTCGTTGAGGAACGGGATGATCTCGTCGGGGCCGATGCTCTCGCTGATTCCGGTCGAGCCGCGCAGATCCGAATACCACAGCACGGCGTTGATGCGCTCGGTGACGCCGCGCGAGATACGTCCGCTCAAGACCTGCTCTGACGCATCGCGGCCGAGGTAGACGCGGCCGAGCGTGCGCGCGATGTCGACCTGCTGCGCCGACTTGATCGCGAGCCCCAGCACCGGCACGAGATCGCGCAGCGCGGCGAGTTCGGCGTCGGCGAAGCCGCTGTCGCGTCGCGTTGTCCAGGAGGAGTAGAGGCAGTCCATCTGCCCCAGCGCTCCGGTCTCCCCGAAGCGGTGCACAAAGGCCAGGAAATGGCGATGACCGGTTTCGGCGAGCTCGCCGATTTGCGAAAAATCGAGCGAGGGCGCGTCGGCGAGGTCGATCACCATCTCGTCGTGACCGTGCTCGAGCAAATGATAGAAAACCGACCGGCGCCAATTGTTGGCCGCGTCGCCCTCGGCCGTCGAGCCGTATTCGACGACGTCGCTCTCGTTGGTCGGTGTATCGCTCCAGCGGAAGGCGCGACCCTCGTAGATCGGGTGCAGCGTATCGATGACGACAAGGCCACGCGAGAGTTCCAGCCCCTCGGCGCGGCAGCGCTCGCAGAAGCCGCGCAGCAGTTCGGGTTCGGGCAGGCCGGTGAGCCCCTGGCCGGCCAACCAGTTCATCAGCGCAAGGCGAGAGGTCAATTGCATGCGCCATTATGGCGTGCATTCGTGACGAGCGAAAGGCGGCGCGCGGAGCTTGCGTCGCCAAAGCTCCGCTCACGGCCAAGGCTCCCGCCCGCGGCAGGTCGCATATGTCGCGGACGCTGTTGACGCGCTCCCGCCTCGGGCGGCAAATGCGAATGATGACACCGCCGATCAGAAATACGGGGATATGAGCCAGCGCCAGCTTCCGATCATCCTGGCGCTCGGTACCACGCAGACCCTGGCCTGGGCCTCGAGCTACTATCTGCCGGCGCTGCTCGCCGATCCCATGGCGCGCGATCTCGGTATCTCCTCCAACTGGGTGTTTGGCGCGTTCTCGACCTCGCTGGTGATTTCGGCGCTGCTCGGGCCGCGCATCGGGCGACAGATCGATCTGGTCGGCGGCCGGCAGGTCCTCTCGGTGTCGAACCTGACGATCGCCGCCGGCCTCGTTCTGCTCGGCCTCTCGCAATCGGTGGCGGTGATGGCAATGGCCTGGCTCGTGCTCGGCATCGGCATGGCGATGGGTCTCTACGACGCCGCCTTCGCCGCGCTCGGGCGCATCTACGGCACCGAGGCGCGCAGGCCGATCACCGGCATCACGCTGATGGCGGGCTTTGCATCGACCGTCGGCTGGCCGCTCACCGCCTGGGGCCTGTCGCATTTTGGCTGGCGCGACACCTGCTTCGCCTGGGCCGCTGCCAATATCCTGATCGCCCTGCCGCTCAATTTCTTCCTGCTGCCGACGATCAAGGGCGCCAAGCAAGCAGCGGCGACAGCGGCGAAGCCGCATCTGCCGCTCGACCGCACCATGGTGCTGCTCGCCTTCATCTTTGCCGCGGTCTGGACCGTCACCGGCGCGATGGCCGCGCATTTCCCGCGCATCCTGGAGGCAACCGGCGCGACGCCGGTCGAGGCGATCGCGGCCGGTGCGCTGATCGGCCCCGCGCAAGTGGCCGCACGGGTTCTGGAGGCAGGCTTCCTCAGCCGCTTTCATCCGCTGTGGTCGACGCGGCTCGCCTGCCTCACTCACCCGATCGGCGCGGTGGTCGTGGCGATCGTCGGCGGCGCCGCGGCCAGTGCGTTTGCGCTATTCCACGGCTCCGGCAACGGCATCCTGACCATCGCGCGCGGCACGCTGCCGCTGTCGATCTTCGGCCCCAAGGATTTCGGCTATCGCCTCGGCATCATCGGCGCGCCGGCACGGATGGCGCAGGCCGTGGCGCCGCTGGCCTTTGGCCTGCTCATCGACGTCATGGGCGCCAAGGTGCTGATCGTCTCCTCCGCGCTCAGCCTCTCGGCGCTGGCCGCGCTGTTCATGATCCGCGCGCAATCGCGGCCGGATTGACCGGGCCGGAGCTTTC
The DNA here is from genome assembly GCF_055807635.1 of Bradyrhizobium sp. Kon56. Classification (NCBI taxonomy): domain Bacteria; kingdom Pseudomonadati; phylum Pseudomonadota; class Alphaproteobacteria; order Hyphomicrobiales; family Nitrobacteraceae; genus Bradyrhizobium; species Bradyrhizobium sp. Kon56. The sequence continues at coordinate 109,959 of NZ_JBVVOU010000020.1, forward strand.
GCGCACAAGCGCAGCATGACCGAAGACACGCGCCCACCCCGCACATTCAAAGGCCTCCTGCGCTGGGCGACTACGCCGCCGCAGGCCTGGGGTGTCTATCTCCTCGCCGTCATCCTGGTCTGGCTGATCTCCTTCTACGCCGGCTCGCTGAAACCGAAGAAGGCGCCGGAAGCGAGCCCGCCGCCGGTCACGGCACCGCGCACCTAGGCCGGCTTCGTTTCGCCGGTCGCGATCCAGATGCCGGCGAACACGGCGACCAGCCCGATCAGTAGATTTGGCGTGATCGGCTCGCCGATCAGCAGCGCGGCGAGCAAGGTGGCGGCGATCGGATTGACCGTCATCGTATTGGCGACCCGGGTCGGCGTCGCGCGCGCCAGCGCCATGACCCAGAGGATGAAGGCGAGCGCACCGCCGCCGATGCCGAGATAGATGCCGGCAATCCACTGCGCCGTCGTGAACTGCCCCAGCGCTGCAAAGCTGCCCTTCACGATACCCGCAAGCACCAGCACGGCGGCGCCTGCTCCCATGCCGACCGTGAGAAAGCCGAGCGGGCTGGAGCGCTGCATCAGCGGGCGCGACAGCACGTTGTAGAACGCCATGCAGAACACGGCACCGGTCATGATCAGCTCGCCGCGCCAGGCCTCGGGCGGGCTTTGCGCCAGGCCCGCGGCCAGTGCCGCCGCCACGCCGAGCACCGCGATGCCGACGCCGGTGATCTTGCGCGCCGTCAGCCGCTCGACGCCGAGGATGGCGCCGACCACCATGGTGTGGAGCGGCAGCGTCGCCAGCGCGAGACTGGCGCGCGCGGCGGTCGTGTAGGACACCGCGATGTTGTAGAGGATGAAGAACACGCCGAAAAAGCAGATGCCGAGCAGCGCCACGGCCGGCCAGTCGGACCGCTGCGGCCAGCGCACGCCGAGCAGAAGCGCGCACGGCAGCAGGCAGAGAAAGCCGATCCCCCAGCGCAGGATCGCGAGCAGGATCGGATCGGCGCCGCCGACCAGATAGCGGGTGATCGCCGCGGCAGTGCCGCCAAGGCTGCTCGACGCCAGCGCGATCGCAACCCCGGCCCACTCACCCACAATCGTCTCCCGTTGCGGAGCTTGCTGAGGGCGCTAGCACGCCCCTGCTGCCACCGTAGTGGCAACAGGGGCGTCGCGGGAAGCTAGTCGTAAAACTCGGGCGACATCTTCTGGCTGTCGCGCTGGATCTTGTCGTGGTTGATCCAGAGTTGCGCCTTCTCCTTGCCGAGCGTGTCGGCGATCTTCTGCATCGAGGCCGCGCTCTGGTCCTTGTTGGCGTTCATGCTGGGCACACGGCGGTTGTCCCAGTTGTCTTTGAAGTGCACCGCATCGCCCGACAGCACGACGGCGCCGGTCTTCGGCAGCTTCACCAGCAGCGATTGGTGTCCCGGCGTATGGCCGGGCGTCGACAGGATGGTCACGCTGCCGTCGCCGAACACGTCCTTGTCGCCCGCAAGCAGCTCGACCGGATGCGACGGCTTGAAGCGCGGCTCGTTGTTGGCGCCGGGCCAGTCATACTCGGCCTTCTGCACATAGAGCATGGCCTGCGGGAACAGCTCGACATTGCCGGTATGGTCGGGATGGGTGTGCGAGACGGCCATCATCTTGACGTCACCGGGCTTGAGGCCGAGCTGTTCGAGCTGCGCGGCAAGCGTCTTCGGCCGGCGCCAGGTCACGGCTTTGGGATCGGCGGGCGCAAGGCCATTCGGCATCGCGGCGACTGCGTCGGCGATGCCGGTATCCCACAGGAACCAGCCCTTGGCGTGCTTCACGAGATAGCAGCTGTCGACGAAGTCCATCGTCTTGCCCTCATTGAGACCGGGCGTCCAGCGCGAGATGTCGCCGGCGGTGCCCTCGCCGCAATTGAGCACGTAGAGTTTTTCGACACCGGTCTTTTCGGACTGCGCGAGCACCGCATGACCGGACAGAACGAGTGCAGCGACAACGACGGCGAGCTTGATCTTTTTGATCTTTGGCATCATTCGTTCCTCCCTTGCAGCCAGGTCGGCTGTCTTGTCGGCTGTGACCGAGGATCAACCCTGGTCCGTTCGCAGAATTCCCGCAGACCGCTTCAGTGCGGGCAGGTCTCGACCTCGACGGTGACGTGGCTGAGCCCCTTCAGTCCGGCGAGCCGCTTCTTGTAGACCGCCGGCTGCTTCGGCTGGTCCGACACCACCGACACCAGCACGGCGCAATGGCCGGGGCCGACCTGCCAGAGATGCAAATCCGTGACGCGGTTGTCGCCGATCTCCATGCGCGCCCGGATCACACGCTCGAGCTTCTCGTCGGCGCGCACGTCAAGGAGCACCGCGCCTGATGTCTTGATCAGGCCGAACGCCCAGCTCGCGATCACGGCGCTGCCGATCAGGCCGACCGCCGGATCGGCCCAGGCCCATCCCGAATACATGGCGACGACGAGCGCGGCGATCGCCAGCACCGAGGTCGCTGCGTCCGCCATGACGTGGACATAGGCAGCACGGAGATTGTTGTCGTGGTGGTGGTGATCATGGTCATGATCATCGTGATCATCATGCGCATGGCCATGATGGTGATGACCATGGTTGTCGCGGAGCAGCCAGGCACTGGCGAGGTTGACGCACAGGCCGAGGGCAGCGACCACGATCGCCTCGCCATAGACGATCGGCACCGGATTGATCAGCCGCAGCACGCTCTCATAGGCGATCTCGACCGCGATCAGGCCGAGGATGATCGCGCTGGCGAAGGCGGCAAGATCGCCGAATTTGCCGGTGCCGAAGCTGAAATGCGAGCTCCCCAGGTGCCGCCGTGCAAAGCGATACGCGAACGCGGCAATCCCTAGCGCTGCCGCATGCGTGCCCATGTGCCAGCCGTCGGCGAGCAGTGCCATCGAGCCGAACAGCGAGCCGGCGACGATCTCGCCGACCATCATGACCAGCGTCAGGATGACGACGAGCCAGGTGCGTCGCTCGTTCTCGTCGTGCTTCTCGCCCAGGAAGGCGTGGTCATGGGTCCATTGTTCGACGGAATGGGAATGCATCGCAAAGTCTCCGAAAGGCCCGGGCCGTTAACCCCTATATAGACCTGCGAGTCTTCTGGGCAAAATCGCCGGAATGAGCCGATTGACAGGTAGGTGCCGTTTCGGTGTAATGAACGCCATGGGGATTTGAGCGATCTCCCCACGAGGCGACATGCCCAAGTATCGCGTCCCGTTGTTTTTCACGAGGGCGCATCATGTCTTCCTACACGACGATATCATCTGACAAGCTGGCACGGTTGATCGGCACGGCAAACGCCCCTGCCCTGATCGACGTGCGCACCGACGAGGATTTTGCCGCCGACCGGCGGTTGATCCCAGGTTCGATCAAGCTCAGCCACGACAATGTTCCGGAATGGGGTGCCGAATTCGCCGGCCGCACCGCCATCGTCTCCTGCCTGCGCGGCGCAAAGCTGGCGCAGGGCACGGCGGCCTGGCTTAGGCAGCTTGGGGTCCAGGCCGAGACGCTGGAAGGCGGATTCGAGGGCTGGAAGGACGCAAAGCTGCCGCTGCTCGATACCCGCAAGCTGCCGCCGCGCGACGCCAAGGGACGCACCGTCTGGGTGACGCGGGCGCGGCCCAAGGTCGACCGCATTGCCTGCCCCTGGCTGATCCGACGCTTCGTCGATCCCAATGCGGTGTTCCTGTTCGTGGCACCGTCCGAAGTGGTCGCCGTCGGCGAACGCTTCAAGGCAGCCCCGTTCGACATCGAGAACGTGTTCTGGAGCCACCGTGGCGAGCTCTGCACCTTCGACGTGATGATCGAGGAGTTCGGGATTGCCGCGCCGGCGCTGCTCCGGCTCGCAACGCTGGTGCGCGGCGCCGACACCGGGCGGCCCGACCTTGCGCCGGAGGCTCCCGGTCTGCTCGCGGCTTCGCTCGGGCTGTCGCGGATGTATGATGACGACCTCGAACAGCTCGAGGCCGGTATGCTGCTCTACGACGCGTTCTATCGCTGGTGCCGCGACGCGACGTCTGAGACCCATAACTGGCCGACCAACAAGGCAAAGGCTTGATGGATACGCGTACGATCGAAACCGGAGCTGATGCCGGTCACGGCGTCAGCTTCAGTGAAGCCTTTCGCGTCTGGCTCCGTGTCGCCTGCCTGAGTTTTGGCGGGCCCGCGGGCCAGATCGCGGTGATGCACCGCATCCTGGTCGAGGAAAAGAAGTGGATCTCGGAAGGCCGCTTCCTCCATGCGCTGAACTACTGCATGCTCTTGCCGGGCCCGGAGGCGCAGCAGCTCGCAACCTATATCGGCTGGCTGATGCATCGCACTGCCGGCGGGCTGATGGCGGGCGGACTGTTCATCCTGCCCGGCATCATCGCCATCATGGGCCTCAGCTACGTCTACGCCGCCTACGGCAATGTCAGCTTCGTCGAGGCGCTGTTCTTCGGCTTGAAAGCCGCCGTGCTCGCCATCGTCGTCGAGGCCGTGGTGCGCGTCGGCAAGCGCGCGCTGAAGAACCGCATCATGATCGCGCTCGCCGCGATGGCCTTCGTCGCGATCTTCTTCTTTGCCGTCCCCTTCCCCATCATCATCATCGCCGCAGGCATCATCGGCTATGCCGGCGCGAGAAGCGGCCGTCCGGAGTTCGCGCCGGCCGGTCATGGTCACGGCGGCAGCAGCGCCTTGATCGACAGCATGCTGGGCGACGCCGTGCCCGATCATGTCCGACCCAACACCGCCCGCACCATTCGCGTCGGCGCGCTGTGGCTTGCGCTCTGGGTGGTGCCGGTGATCGCGCTCGTGCTTGTGCTCGGGCAGGCCAATGTCTTCAGTCACATCGCGCTGTTCTTCTCGAAAATGGCGATGGTCACCTTCGGCGGCGCCTACGCAGTGCTGGCCTATGTCGCCCAGCAGGCGGTCGAGCACTATCACTGGCTCAAGCCGCACGAGATGCTCGACGGCCTCGGCATGGCCGAGACCACGCCGGGTCCGCTGATCATGGTGCTCCAGTTCGTGGGCTTCATGGCCGCCTACCGCGACGCCAGCGGCCTGTCGCCGATGCTTGCGGCCACGCTCGGCGGATTGCTCGCGACCTGGGTCACCTTCACGCCCTGCTTCCTCTGGATCTTTGTCGGTGCTCCCTACATCGAACGGCTGCGCGGCAACACCGGGCTTGCGGGCGCGCTGAGCGCTATCACCGCCGCCGTCGTCGGCGTGATCCTCAACCTCTCGATCTGGTTCGCGCTGCACACGCTGTTTCGCGACACCGTGCCGGTGCATGCGTTTCCGCTGGACTTCGACATGCCGGTGCTGACCAGCATCGACATCCCCGCGCTGCTGCTGTCGATCGCGGCGGCAACTGCGATCTTCCGGTTCAAGCTGGGGATGTTGACGGTGCTGGCCGGCAGTTGCGCGGCGGGCGTGGCGTTGCGGCTGGCGGGGGTGATCTAGGACACCGACTGATTGGTTCGTCACGTCCGGTTTGCCAATGGAAGGCATCGCTAAGCGGTCAGGGTTGCATGGCGACTATGCTCAGGGGCAAGGACCCAAGGACCGACCTTGATGAGCAGGCGTTTGGCCTAGAGGCCACGCGCGCTCGAAACACCGCAGCGACCCGCAGCAGGATCTTTTGGACCAACCGAGCGCTTTCCAAATAGTTGAGCGAAGGTGTCGGAACGAGGTGCCGCCGGACGTCTTCCCAGATATCGGCCCCAACCAGAGGTCATGCAATGGATAGTTCCATCCTGAAGCCTGCTTCGGAGCTTGCTGGTACGAACAAGGCTCATTTTCCCAACGAAAGCGTCGATTATCGCCGCGCCCGGCAAGACCTCCTGACGAAGGAGATCGAGCTGCGTCGTCAGATCGAGCGTGTCGCTGAACTGCGCCGGGCGCTTCCGCCCGGCGGCGAGGTGAAGAAAAACTACGTGTTTGAAGGGGAGAATGGCGAAGTGAATTTCGCCGATTTGTTCGAGGGCAAGCAGACGCTCGCGGTCTACAGCTACATGTTCGGGCCGCAGCGGCAGACGCCCTGCCCGATGTGCACCTCATTCATGAGCACATGGGAGCACAAATTACCCGACATCGAGCAGCGTATCGGGTTCGTCTTCATCGCGCGGTCGCCGATCGCCAGGTTGATCGAGGCAAAGAAGGCGCGCGGCTGGACGCGGCACAAGGTCTTCTCTGACATCTCCGGCGATTACACGCGCGACTATGTCAGCGCCGAGGATGCCGACGTGCCCGGCTACAGCGTGTTCACGCAGCGCGACGGCACGATCCGACATTTTTGGTCCGGCGAGATGAGCGGCACGATGGCCGACCCCCAACAGGATCCGCGCGGCGCGCCCGACTTCGATCCGCTCTGGAGCATCCTCGATACCACGCCAGAAGGCCGCGGCACCGACTGGTACCCAAAGCTCGCTTACTGAGCCTCCTGCCGTCAGTGATAGTGATAATGCGCGCGCGGCTTCGCTAGTAGGTTGCAATGCCATCCGCGCGAAAGCGATGCCTGTGATCCTGACGAACCCGGACGAGGTCGAGACGTGCATGACCGCGCATGGGATGAGACCAAGGGCCTACAAATGCCAAAGCGGCGTTGTTGATCGTAGCTCGACCGGCATCCCGCTAAGCGTGACCCTCGCCGTCATTTTCGACGGAGCCGCCTTTCGGCGCTTTGTGAGGCATATCCCATCCAAAGTAGACTTCCACCCGAACGATCTTGTCTCCGCGAGCGGTGGTTACCTCACAATTACGAAACCTGTGCCCCCCTGCGGCAGCTGCCTCATAGACGATGACTGCTCGGCTTCCATCCTCGGTCGCGATGACTTCATCGAACGAATTGGTCTTCTCGCTGTTGGGCCAGCAACGGCGCAGATAAGTCGCACGATCCAACTCATTGTCGATTGGACTTGAGAAGTGATAGTCGTCCGCAAGAAGCGCTTCGATCGCTGTCCGATCCTTATCGACGTATGCCTTTAACCTGGCACGTGCCAGATCGAGCGTGCTTTTCGTCATGCCGTTTTTCCTTTTAGAGTTCGACCGAACGTAAGGCCGACCGCGACTCCTCAACAAAGAGCTCGGGGCCTCAAGCTGGGCGAAAGCGCCCTCCCTTGCTGGCGTCATGCCACGATAGAAGCGACATCAGATAATTTGAGCCTTAACAACCTTCGGTAAAAATCGTTCCGGGCTCGCGCTGCACGCGCTTGGCCAGAATTCCATGAGGAATTTCGAGGTTTCCGTTGAATGTCCGTCCAGGGGCCCAAGCCGTCGATGATGACCGCGCCGGCGGACTTACTCTCTGTCCTCCAAAGCTGCCGTCTCAACTCTTTGGGCGAAGCCGTCATCCTCGCCTGCCCGTGCCCGTCGGGCAAAACAGCGACGACCACTTCCGCCACATCGCCCGTCAAGCCCACCTCGTAAAATATTCCACTTTACCGAAATTCGGATTTGACGTATAAGCGACACACCCTGGCCCGAGACAAGGGGCGGATCGCGATCGTCACGAACCGCGGGCTGGGCAGCGATGGACGCGACGGCGTCGGGCACGATAGGCATTGCAGGGCGGCTTTGGCTGTGAGCAATGGCCTTCGTGCCTGCGACACGATGCCGAAAGCGTCTTCGCATGGCTTCGGGTGTGAGCACACGCCAGCACTCGAAGTCCCAGCGAGGACGTGCGCGGACGAACAAGTCGTGTGGTCCTGACGCCCGGGGTCTGTGCGTCAAGTCCTGCGGTGATGTGGCGGCCCGACCGGGCACGTGCATCAGTTATCCGCAAGGCGACGGGGGCAATAGTGCATCGCTCCCCGGGGAGAGCACGAAGGACACGTTAAAACCATCGTGCAGGGAAGGCCGGGCGATCCGGCGAACCTGTGGTCCACCCCGTGTGCATTTCTATCGCGCACGGACCTGCGGGTGCCAGCCGGCGCCCGGCCTTCCCTGCGCCCTTGTCTCAATGAGGGCGATGCGACGACGCAAGACTCGGGCGGAACGCGCCGCGAGATCGCGAACTCTCGTCCGCCGTTTGAAACGTGCATCGGCGCGACGACTAATCTTGCCCACTCTCGCTGTCGTCGCCCGCCTTGACCGGGCGACCCGGTAGCCCAAGACAGTCGAGATTTGAGAGGAGAGGCCGCGGCGTACTGAATGCCCCGGTCGAGCCTGGGCATGACAGGCTAGCGCTATCGCATCGGTTCCAAGGTGGAAAGATTGGAACGGGGAGAATTCGCCCCGGTTAGCTCTCACTGCCGAAGAAATCCGCTTTTGGATGAGCCATGACCGATCTATCTATCGATGCGCGGCTGCTTGCCCCTGACAATGACCGGCACGGCGCCAATCTCACGGTCGTCGCTGTCGCGGCGGCAATTCTTCTGGCGGGCGCAGCGGCCTTGTCAGGCACGATTTCGTGGCAACAGGGATTGTTGTTTCTTCTCGGAGGCGCACTTGGCCTGACGCTGTACCATGCGCTGTTCGGGTTCACCTCGGCTTGGCGCGTCTTCATTGTCGCACGACGAGGCGCCGGCCTTCGCGCCCAAATGGTCATGCTTGCGCTGGCAACCGCCCTCTTCTTCCCGGCCCTGGCGCAAGGCACGCTGTTCGGCGTCGCCGTGCGTGGCGAGCTCGGCGCGGTGGGCGTGGGCATGCTCACCGGGGCATTCCTGTTCGGCCTTGGAATGCAGCTTGGCGGCGGCTGCGCGTCGGGAACGCTTTATACCGCCGGCGGCGGCAACACCCGCATGCTGGTGACACTGGCGGCCTTCATCGCCGGATCGACGCTCGGTGCATTGCATCTGCCGTGGTGGAGCGCGCTGCCGAACATCGGCGCCGTCTCGTTGATCGAACGGCTCGGATGGCTGCCGGCCCTCGTGCTCTGCTGGGCTGTTATGGCTGCAATTTATCTCATCACCCTCAGGGCCGAGATCGGCCGCCACGGCGAACTCGAGCCGGGAGCGCGGACGAAGCTCCGCGGCGCGCGCCGCTTCATGCAGGGGCCATGGCCGCTGCTGTGGGGCGCGATCCTGCTCGCGATCGGAAATTTCGCCACGCTGTATCTTGCGGGACGTCCCTGGGGCATCACCTCCGCTTTCGCGCTCTGGGGATCGAAGATCCTGATGAGCCTCGGCGTCGACGTCGCGTCATGGCCCTATTGGCAGGGTGCTCGCGCGACCTCGCTGCACCAAAGCGTCTTCGCCGACATCACCTCCGTCATGGATTTCGGCATCATCCTGGGAGCGTTGCTGGCCGCAGGCCTCGCCGGCAAATTCCATCCGACATGGCGCATCTCCGCATCCTCGCTCCTCGCCGCCATCATCGGCGGCCTGCTTCTCGGCTATGGCGCCCGGCTCGCCTATGGCTGCAATATCGGCGCTTATTTCAGCGGGATCGCATCGGGCAGCCTGCATGGCTGGTGCTGGCTGGTGGCGGCTTTCGTCGGCAACATTCTGGGGACACATCTCCGACCGCTGTTCGGCTTGGCCGTCGAGCGGTAGGTTTTCGTCTGCGCGCCGTTTCATCAGACCGCCATGGCGGACGACGATTGAACCTAACGCATCATCATCCGCGCGATCGCCTCGCCAATCACCACGGTCGTGAAATGCGTGTTGGCCCGGCAATCCGATGGCATGATCGAGGCGTCGGCGATGCGCAGGCCGGAGATGCCCTTCACGGTGCCGTCAGGGTTGACCACGCCGTCGGCGCTCTCAAAGCCGGTCATACGACAACTGCCGGCGGCGTGCTGGATATCGCCGGTCTCACGGCGCAGCAGCGCATCCAGTTCATGCTCCGGCAAGGCCGCGGCTTGCGGCAGCGTCAGATCGGTGTCCGCGAGCCGGATCCAGTCGGCGATGCCTGATAGCGCCGGCTGGGAGGTGATCACGGCGAGCCGCTTCACCGCATCCTTCATGCGCAGCATGTCGCGGGGATCGGCCAGCATGTTTTCCTCGACGACGGGATCGATCGTGGGATCGGTCGAGGCCAGCTTGAGCGTTCCACGCGAATACGCGTTGAACAGCCCGGCGCCGATCGCGCCCGGCACGCCGATGCCGCGGTGATTGAAGGCGATCAGGATCATGTCGCGCTTGCCGCCCTCGGCGAGGCCCGACGAATAGGTCACGCAGCAATTGGTGTGGCGGGTGTCCGGATCGGTCGGCCGCAGGTCTTGGTGGAGCTGGATCGTGGCACGGAACAGCGGATGATCGAAGAAGTGCTTGCCGACCGGCAGGTTGCGCTCGACCGCGATCCCTATCGCCTTCAGCTCCTCCGCAGGACCGATGCCCGAGCGCAGCAGGATCGCTGGACTGTGGATGGCGCCGGCGCACAGCACGATCTGGCGCGCGCTGATCTCGCTGGTGCCCTGCCCCTCGATGTGAACGCGGAGGCCGGTTGCCCGGCCGTCGCTGATCAGCACGCGGTCGACCAGCGCATGCCCGCGAATTTCCAGATTGGCGCGGCCCCGCGCGGGCTCCAGATAACCCTCATTGGTCGTGATGCGGCGGCTGTCGCGGCTGTTGATGGGATAGCAGGCGACGCCCTCGCCGTCAGGGCCGTTGACGTCGGCGCACCAGGGATAGCCGCTCGCCAACGCCGCATCGCGCAAGCCGCGGTCGATCGGCCCCCATTTTTCCGGCGGCGCCCGATAGACCGGCAGGGGTCCACCGCGGCCGTGGCCGGCGGCGTCGCCGAATTCCAGATCATCCTCGATCACCGAGAACAACGGCATCACGTCCGTGGCCGACCAGCCGGTGCAGCCATTGGCCGCCCATTCGTCGAACGCAGCAGCGACGCCGCGGATGGCGATCTGGCCGTTCATCATCGACGAGCCGCCGAGCCCCTTGCCGCGCCAGTAGAAGCGCGGCTCCTGGCCGGCCACACGGCGCGTCAGAAGATCCGGCCATTGCCACTTCTCCTGGTACTCGCGCTTGTGGATGATCGGGATGGGATTTGGCGTCATCACCTCCCAGGGCGCCTCGTCGGCGCGCCAGTCCAGACCCGCCTCCAGCAGCAGGACGCGCCGTGCGGGATCTTCCGAGAGCCGCGCCGCAACAGCAGCGCCGGCCGAGCCGCCGCCGACAACAATGACATCGTACATCGCGCTACTTCTCAACGTTCCAGAACACCGGGATGGCGGACGGTATCAGACCGCGCGCACCGGCGGAACCAGACTGTCGCCCGACTACCCGATCCCCCTGCCGAACTTGTTCGACTTCGGGAATCCCTTCGGCGGCAGACGGCCGGCGTCCGCGCGAGAGCCTTTCCACTCGGCGAGCTCCTTCATGGTCGCGGAGAATTCGCGGCCGGCGGAGTCCTTCCAGGTCAGGCCCGTCTTGGCGTCGAACACTGCAATGTCGGAGAGGCCGCCGTCCTTGTACTTCTGCAGACGCACACCGCGGCCACGCGCCATCTCCGGCACCTGGTCGAGCGGGAACACCAGCATCTTGCGGTTCTCGCCGATGACCGCGACGGTGTCGCCGATCACCTCGGTGACTGTGCGCGCCTCGTTCGGCATGTCGACGTTGAGGACCTGCTTGCCCTTCTTGGTGGTGCCGACGCAATCGTCCTCGCTGACGACGAACCCTTGGCCCTCGTGGCTCGCGACCAGGAATCTGCGTCCGCCCTTGTTGACGAACAGCGTGACCGGCGCGGCCTCCGGCTCGAGATCGATGAACTGGCGGATCGGCTCGCCATGACCGCGGCCGCCCGGAAGTTTTGCGACATCGAGCGAGTAGAATTTTCCGTTGGTGGCGAACAGCAGCAGCTTCGAGGTCGTTTCCGCGAAGAACGCGAATCCGAGCTTGTCGTCCTGCTTGAAGGCCAGCCCCGAGAGATCCTCGACATGGCCCTTGAGAGTGCGGATCCAGCCCTTGTCGGAGACCACCACCGTCACCGGCTCGCGCTCGACCAGTGCCTCCTCGATCGCAGCGAGATCATGCTCTGGCGCGTCGGCAAAGGTGGTGCGGCGCTTGCCGAGCGGGGTCTTCGGTCCGAACATGTCGCGAACCTTGCCGACCTGCTCGCCGACTTTCTTCCACTGCTCGGGTTCGGACGCCAGCAGTCCCTCGATGCCCTTCAGCTCCTTGCGAAGATCCTTGTCCTCGCTGCGGATCTCCATCTCCTCGAGCTTGCGCAGGCTTCGCAGCCGCATGTTGAGGATGGCTTCGGCCTGCACCTCGGTGAGCTTGAACGCCTTGATCAGCGCGGGCTTCGGCTCGTCCTCATTGCGGATGATCCTGATCACCTCGTCGATGTTCAGATAGGCAATCAGCAAGCCGCCGAGGATCTCCAGCCGGCGCTCGATCTCGGCCTTGCGATGGTTGGTGCGACGGATCAGCACGTCGCGCAGGTGGTCGAGCCATTCGCGCAAGCACTCCGCGAGCCCCACGACTTTGGGAATGCGGCCCTTGATCAGCACGTTGAGGTTCAGCGGAATCTTGTTTTCGAGCTCGGTCAGCCGGAACAGCGATTCCATCATCAGCGCGGGATCGACGTTCTTCGATTTCGGCTCGATCACGATGCGAACGTCTTCGGCCGACTCGTCCCTGATATCGCCGACCAGCGGCAGCTTCTTCTGGTCCAGCAGCTCGGCGATCTTCTCGATCAGCCGCGACTTCTGCACCAGAAAGGGTATCTCGGTGACGACGACGACCCAGGTGCCGCGCGCGCCCTCTTCCTGCTCCCATCGGGAGCGGACGCGAAACGAACCGCGACCGGTGGTGTAGGCTTCAGCGATCGCCTGCTTGGAATCGACGCAGATGCCGCCGGTTGGAAAGTCCGGACCCTTGACCCATTTCAGCAAGGCCTTCGACTTCGCGTCGGGCTTCTCGATCAGATGCAGCGCGGCGTCGCAGAGCTCGGCGGCGTTGTGCGGCGGGATCGAGGTCGCCATGCCGACTGCGATACCTTGCGCGCCATTGGCGAGCAGATTCGGGAAGCCGCCGGGCAGCACGATCGGCTCTTTCGACTGGCCGTCGTAATTGGGGCGGAATTCGACGCCGTCCTCATCGATTCCGTCGAGCAGAAGCCGCGCGACGTCGGTCATGCGCGCTTCGGTGTAGCGATAGGCGGCGGGATTATCGCCGTCGATATTGCCGAAATTGCCCTGGCCGTCGACCAGCGGGTAGCGCGAGGAGAAGTCCTGCGCCAGCCGCACCATGGCGTCGTAGATCGCCTGGTCGCCATGCGGATGGAACGAGCCCATCACGTCGCCGACGATTTTGGCGGACTTCTTGAATGCCGTGCCCGGGTCGAGCCGGAGCAGCCGCATGCCATACAGGATGCGCCGGTGTACCGGCTTCAGGCCGTCGCGCGCATCCGGCAGCGCGCGGTGCATGATGGTGGAGAGCGCGTAGGCGAGATAGCGCTCTTCCAACGCCTCACGCAGCGGCACCTCGTGAATTTCGGCCGGTTCCTCCGGCGGAATCAATCGTTTTCCCATGCCGCCCGGTTAAACCGTGGAAGCGAATCGGGCAAGGATCGATTGGTTCCCTGTGGCGGCCTACTGGCCGGCCCAGCCTGCGGTGAAGGTCTGGGTGGGTGGCGCGGCTTTAGCCTGCGTGGTGGCCGGGGCATTGGTCAGGCACCGCCGCGCGGTGTCGATCTCGGCCTCCGTCGCGCCTTTGGACCGTGCCCATGCCTCTGCGGCTGCAGCGGAATATTTAGCCACATAGAATCTGACGACGGTACAGGAAGCACGGCGAAAGACGCCCGGCTGCTCACCCGCGAGGGCGTCCGGCGCCAGCGCAATCAGCGCTGCCGATATCACAAGTCCCTTGATCAGCATGAGGCTATCCCCGGTTGGAACCCAAAATGGCAAGTCCGGGGAACCGAGTTTTGTTCCAGCAAGGGCTGGTCCACTGAGGCAACGCAGAGCCGCGCCAAGCTCATGGCGCGGGAATGGCGGCCTTTGCCTGCTGTCGCGTCAGCGCGTTGATGAAGCCTGCCCGCGCATCGGAATGGCCTTGCCCGCGTGGTTCCAGCACGTGGCGCAGCAGGAACAGGCCGGTCAGTCGAAAGCCGTCCTGGAGATCCTGATCGGTGAGGTCGCCCTGCACCTCGCTTTGGCGCAGGAACGGCGGCAGCCGCAACAGGCGGTCGCGCCACGGCTCGCCCGCCCCGCGGGACACCGCGCCGCCGGATTTGGGCGAGACGTAGATCAGGTCGGTGGTCTCTCCTGTCACCGCGCAGTTTTCCAGCGCCAGCCCGAAGCCGAGTTCGGTGAGCATTGCCAGTTCGAAATGGATCACGTGCACGGCCGCGCTGCCGATGTCGTCGAAATCGTCCAGCGAATGTTCGAGCAGCGCCAGGAGGTTTTCGTGCGGATCGCGCTCCGGCAGCAACCGCGCGATCGAGGCGAGATGGGTGATGCCGTAGACGCCGTGGGATGATCCCAGCAGCGTCGCCGCCCGCAGCTTGAGGCCCTCGATGGCATAGGTGCCGAGATGCTCGTCGAGCCGCGCCCGCCATACCACGCGGAGGCTGTTGCCGGGCTGCAGCAACGGACGCATCCGAGAGCCGGCGCCGCCGCGGACGAGACCGAGATGGCGGCCGTGGGCACGGGTTAGCAACTCGACGATGGCGCTGCTCTCGCCATGCCGCCGCACCCCCAGCACGATGCCTTCGTCGGTCCATTCCATCGGTGAAGTCTAGCGGATTCCGGTCTTCAATCGTAGGGCGGATTGGCCGAAGGCCTAATCGGCCAATCGCGGGGGCACGCCTGGAAGGTGAATTGCGCGCCGCCAATCCACCCGACACGGCCTCACGCGTTGAACCAGCCCTGCGCGTCGCCGCGGAACGAGAAATACAATCCCATCGCGGTCAGCACGCAGGAGACGATCTCGATGGCGCTGTCGAGTTCCATGCCTTTCTCGCCGATGATCTGGCCGAGCGAGATCACCGACAGCACGAGCGCTGCCGCCAGCACCCAGCGCGGCCAGTTCTTGCGCCCGTGCGCGGCCAGCCGGACGAAATACACCAGCAGCAGGATCATGCCGCCGGCGAGCAGCGACGACGTTATGATCATCTGTTCGGTCATCTCGGCAGTCGGCGTGCGGTCCTGCACCGCCACCGACAAGGCATCCAGCATCAACGATGCATAGAGCAACGCTTCGAAGCGCCGTACGTTGCTGGGTACGCTCATCGTCGACCGATCTTTTCTTGGTTATTCTTTGGGAAATTCCAGGCCCATCTCGCGGTAGCGATCGGGATCGTCGCTCCAGTTCTCGCGCACCTTGACGAACAGGAACAGGTGCACCGGCACGCCCAGGATCTCGCCGATCTCCTTGCGCGAGTCCGCGCCGATCGACTTGATGGTGGCGCCACCGGCGCCGAGCACGATCTTGCGCTGGCTTTCGCGCTCGACGAAAATCGTCTGCTCGATGCGCACCGACTTGTCCTTGCGTTCTTCCCACTTGTCGGTCTCGACGGTGGACTGGTAGGGCAGTTCCTGGTGCAGTTTGCGAAAGATCTTCTCGCGCGTGATCTCGGCCGCGAGCTGCCGCATCGGCGCGTCCGACATCTGGTCTTCGGGATAGAGGAACGGCCCCGGCGGTACGATCTCGGACAGTGTACGCCTGAGGTCATCGACGCCGTCGCCGGAGATCGCCGCGATCATGAACGTCTTTGCGAAGGCCATGCGCTCGTTGGCAGCCTGCGCCAGCGCCAGCAGCTTCTCGCGCTGGACCAGGTCGACTTTGTTGATGACCAAAATCTTCTCGTGCTTGACGCTGGCGACCTTGGTGAGGATTGCCTCCGCTTCCTCGTCGATGCCGGCCTTGGCATCCAGCAGCACGCAGACGAGGTCGGCGTCATGCGCGCCGCTCCAGGCGGTCGAGACCATGGCGCGGTCGAGCCGGCGCTTGGGCAGGAAGATTCCGGGCGTATCGACCAGGATGATCTGCGCGTTGTTCTCGATCACGATGCCGCGGATCAGCGCGCGCGTGGTCTGCACCTTACGCGAGACGATCGTGACCTTGGCCCCGACCAGCGCATTGACCAGCGTGGATTTGCCGACATTCGGCGCGCCGATCAGCGCGACGAAGCCGCAGCGCGTGGCAGTGGGCGCCTCGCCGCTTGCTTCAACCATCATTGCCGCCGCCAACGCCTTCACGTTCGATCATCACTGAAGCTGCCACTTTCTCTGCCGCGCGCTTGCTGCCGCCGATGCCTTCCGCCGGTGCCAGCCCCGGCAGGTCGACCGCGACGCGGAATTGCGGATCGTGATGCGGGCCGGTGCGCTCGACCTCGCGATAAACCGGCGTCGGCAATCCCTTGCCCTGTGCCCATTCCTGGAGAACGGTCTTGGGATCGCGCAAGGGACGTCGCGGCTTGTGCATGCGCTCGGTCCAGTTGCGCTTGACGAAATCGGCCGCTGCCGCGTAGCCGCCGTCTAGAAACACGGCGCCGATCACGGCCTCGCAGATGTCGCCGAGCACGCTCTTGCGCAGGCGCGCGTCGGCGCTGGAGCCGACCGAGCCGAGCTTGATGTCGTCGAGCAGACCGAGCGACTTGGCGACATCGGCGCAGCTCTCCTTGCGCACCAGTTCGGCAAGTCGCTTGGACAGCTCGCCTTCGTCGGCGTTCGGGAAGGCGTGATAGAGCATGTCGGAGACGACGAGCCCGAGCACATGGTCGCCGAGGAATTCCAGTCGCTGATAGCTGTCGCCGCGCTTGCGCCCGGACTTCAGCGCGGAGACATGCGTGACGCCCTGCATCAAGAGGTTCGGATCGGCAAAGCTGTAGCCGATGCGTGCCTCGAGCCCCGCATTCGCATCCGAGCCCCTGACCTTGCTGCTCCGCACCCGCTTCTTCTTTGCGGGCGTCTTGATCTCAGGCGTCTTGACCTCAAGGGTCTTGGTATCAAGAGTCTTGGTCGCAGCTTCGCCGTCGGGGCCCGCTTGCGCCTCGGTCGGTAGGATCGCGATGTCCTTGGCTTCGTCTTTCATCGGACGATTTTGAAGAAGCGATTCCAGCGCACCGCCCAGGGCCAGCGCCAGAACATCCAGGCATGCTCGCCTTCGGCGATCGAGAAGAAGATCATCTGGGCGCGCCCGATCAAATTCTCCTGCGGCACGTAGCCGACCTGGCCGAGGAAGCGGCTGTCGGTGGAGTTGTCGCGGTTGTCGCCCATCATGAAGAAGTGGCCGGTCGGCACGGTGTAGACGTTGGTGTTGTCGACGTAGCCGTTGTCGGCGCAGTCCAGCGTCTCGTAGGACACGCCATTCGGGAGCGTTTCCTTCCAGCGCTTCACCCGGGAGACGCCGCTGCTTTCGGCGCCGCAGGGGTCCTCGCCGACAAATTCGCTCATGCGCTGCCGCTCGACCGGCGTGTCGTTGATGTAGAGCAGCCCGTCCCGCATCTGGATGCGGTCGCCGGGCAGGCCGATCACGCGCTTGATGTAGTCGGTGGAATCGTCCTTCGGCAGGCGGAATACGACGATGTCGCCGCGGTTCGGGTCCGAGCCCCAGATCCGCCCCGAGAACAGCGGCGGCGAGAACGGGATCGAGTAATGGCTGTAGCCGTAGGAATATTTCGAGACGAACAGATAGTCGCCGACCAGCAGTGTCGCCTTCATCGAGCCGGATGGGATGTTGAACGGCTGAAACAGGAAGGTGCGGATCACCAGAGCGATCAGGAGAGCGTGGATCACGACCCGGATCGTTTCGCCGATGCCGCTCTCAGTTTTCGTTCCTGAAGTCACGCTCATTGCTCTCTCAATTCCGGCGGGCGGTCACAGCGCGCCCTCCTCCCGCGAACAGCCCATCGCTCGCGGCCCAAGGAGATTGTCCTGATTCTGATAATGAGGGCCAATTCCGGCGTAAAGCCGAATTCGCCCAGCCTGATTTGCGTCCGCGGACTTTTAGACGGTTGTCGGAGGCCACGCAATCAAGGATCGCGTCAAAACTGCATAAGCGCTTGATTTTGAATGCGAATTATAAAATTATCGGAGCACCGTCAGGGTTTGGCCAGCGGCACGGCCGAAATGATGACGAAGGCCTGTGCCAGCGGCCAGTCATCGGTGATCGACAGGTCGATCTGCGCCGCGAACCCTTCGGGCGTCAGGGCCTGGAGCCGGGCCAGCGCCCCGCCCGTCAATTGCATGGTTGGCCGCCCTCCCGGCAGGTTGACCACCCCCATGTCGCGCCACCACACGCCGCGCCTGATGCCGGTGCCGAGTGCCTTGGAGCAGGCCTCCTTGGCGGCGAAGCGCTTGGCGTAGGTTGCCACCACCATCTTCTCGTTCTTGGCGCGCCGCTCCGCCTTGGCCCGCTCGGCCGCGGTGAAGATGCGGTCGAGGAAGCGCTCGCCATGGCGGTCGATCACCTTGCCGACCCGGGTGATGTCGATCAGATCGGAGCCGATGCCGATGATCATGCCCGGCTCCGGCCGCGGTCCATCGCCGCGCGCATGCTGCGAACCGTCTCGGCGAGACCGACGAACAGGGCTTCGCCGATCATGTAGTAGCCGATGTTGAGTTCCATGATGTCCGGCAAGCCGGCGATCGTCTCCGCTGTCGCGTAGTCCAGCCCGTGTCCGGCGTGAACCTCCAGCCCTGCTTCTTTCGCCAGCTTCGCCCCTGCCACGATCCGCCGCCATTCGGCCTCGGCCTTGTCGGCGTGACCCTCGACGACGGCGTCGCACCAGGCGCCGGTGTGGATCTCGATCACGGGTGCGCGCAGCCGCGCCGCCGTCTCGATCTGGGCGGGATCGGCCGCGATGAACAGCGACACCCGGATGCCGGCATCGTTCAGCCGCGCGATATAAGGCGCCAGCGCATTGTGCTGGCCGACGACGTCGAGCCCGCCTTCGGTCGTCACCTCCTGGCGCCGCTCCGGCACGAGGCACACCGCATGCGGCCTGGTGGCGAGCGAAATACGCATCATGTCCTCGGTCGCCGCCATCTCGAAATTAAGCGGCTTGGAGATCTCGGCTTTCAGCCGCGCCATGTCCTCGTCGCGGATGTGCCGGCGATCCTCGCGCAAATGAGCGGTGATGCCGTCGGCGCCGGCCTCGATCGCCAGCAGCGCCGCGCGCACCGGATCGGGATTGCGGCCGCTGCGCGCGTTACGCAGGGTCGCGACATGGTCGACATTGACGCCGAGGCGGAGCGGAGGTGCAGGCATTTCAGGACTCACGGAATCATAGGAATGGACCATGACGGAAGGCGTCTATCCATTAACACGTTCGGCGCGGGCGACGACCGCCTTCGCGCGCAGCTGGGCCAGGATCGCGCTCAAATGCTTGAGATCGTAGACTTCGAGATCGATCGTCGTCTCCGTGAAGTCCGGTGAGCGGCGCTGCATGCTGATGTTGTCGATGTTGCCGTCGTGCTCGGCGATCACGGTCGCGATCTGCGCCAGCGCGCCGGGTTCGTTGACATTCTCGACCTTGATGCGGGCCGGGAAGCGCTGCGGCGCGGAGTCCTCGATGTCCCAGCGCACGTCGAGCCAGCGCTCCGGCTCTTCTTCGAAATCCTTCAGGGCCGGCGCCTGGATTGGGTAGATGGTGATGCCCTCGCCCGGCGTGACGATGCCGACGATGCGGTCGCCGGGCACTGCGCCGCCATTCGGCGCAAACTTCACCGGCAGGTCGGAATTGATGCCGCGGATCGGAATCGCGACCGGGGTGCGCGGCGGTTCGAACGACTTCTCCTTGAGCTTGCCGGCAAGCCCCTTCTTGACGCCGTAGCGCGCGATGCGCTCCTCCTTGTAGTCGGGATACATCGCACGCGCGACGTGGGAGGCCTTGATCTCGCCGCGTCCCACAGCCGCCATGACGTCCTCGATCGAGGTTCGTGCCAGCCGCGGCAGCGCGCCCTTGAGCTTGTCGTCGGCATATTCGATCTTGGCGCGCTCGAACAGGCGCTCGACGATGCGCCGGCCGAGACCGACATATTGATCGCGCACCGCAGTCCTGGTGGCGCGGCGGATTGCGGCGCGCGCCTTGCCGGTGACCGCGAGCGTTTCCCAGGCGGACGGCGGCGCCGCTTGCGCTTCGGAGGTCAGCACCTCGACCTCGTCGCCATTCTGGAGCTCCGAGGACAGCGGCGCAAACTGGCCGTTGATCTTGCAGCCCACCGCGCTGTTGCCGACGTCGGTATGCACGGCATAGGCGAAGTCGATCACGTTGGCATGGCGCGGCAGCGCGATCAGCTTGCCCTTTGGGGTGAAGCAGAACACCTGGTCGTGGAACAGCTCGAGCTTGGTGTGCTCGAGGAATTCCTCGGGGTTGGCGCTCTCCGAGAGGATGCCGATGGTGTGGCGCAACCAGGCGAACGCATTGGACTCGCGCTTGAGGAATTCGGTCGGCGAGCCCACGCCTTCCTTGTAGAACACGTGCGCGGCGATGCCGCGCTCGGCGATCTGGTCCATCGCCTCGGTGCGGATTTGCAACTCGACGCGCTGGTTGCCGGGGCCGATCACGGTGGTGTGGATCGAGCGATAGTCGTTCTGCTTCGGCGTCGAGATGTAGTCCTTGAACCGCCCGGGCACGACCGGCCAGTTCGTGTGGACGATGCCGAGCGCGCGATAGCAGGCCTCGATGTCGTTGACGACGACGCGGAAGCCGAAGATGTCGGACAATTGCTCGAAGCCGACCGACTTCCGCTCCATCTTGGTCCAGATCGAGAATGGCTTCTTGCGGCGGCCATAGACTCGCGCGCCCAAGCCCCGGTGGCGCAGATTGTTGGAGAGCTGGTCCTCGATTTCGCCGATCAGATTGCGGTTGCGCTCGGCCAGCGCATCGAGCCGCTGCATCACCACCGAATAGGCTTCCGGGTCGAGGGTCCGGAACGACAGGTCCTCCAGCTCCTCGCGCATTTCCTGCATGCCCATGCGCCCGGCCAGCGGCGCATAGATATCGAGCGTCTCCTCGGCAATGCGCCGTCGCGATTCCGTCGGCACGAAGTCCAGCGTGCGCATGTTATGCAGGCGATCGGCGAGCTTCACCAGGAGCACGCGGACGTCGTCGGCAATGGCCAGCAACAATTTGCGCAGGTTTTCGGCCTGTTTGGCTTCCCGCGACACCAGCTCCAGCCGCTTCAGCTTGGTCAGCCCTTCGACCAGCGCGCCGATCTCGGGCCCGAAGATCTGGTCGATCTCGGCCCGCGTCGCTTCGGTGTCCTCGATCGTGTCGTGGAGCAGCGCAGCCACGATGGTGGCGTCGTCGAGTTTCAGGTCGGTGAGAATCGCCGCCACTTCGAGCGGATGGGAGAAGTACGGGTCGCCCGAGGCGCGGGTCTGCGAGCCGTGCGCCTTCATGGCGTAGACATAGGCGCGGTTCAGCAGATCTTCGTCGGTGTTGGGATTGTAGGACCTGACGCGCTCGACGAGGTCATATTGACGCATCATGCGTGCGCGAGGCTTCGCCGGGCGCGCCACCGGCGCAGTCGGGGCCACGGCAACCGATTCGGTTGCGGCCTGCATCTGCGTTGGTGTGCGGCGTCGATATACCATGCCGTCCTGCCTTCAAACGGACCACGACAGAGCCCGTGTATACATCTTAGCTCCGATCGCGCGCGTGTCCGATCAATTCAGTGACAGGGACAGGCGCGAACCGACGACGCTATGGTAACCACGAAAACGCCAACAAAAGCAAAGGCCCGAACAACGGTTCGGGCCTTTGATCAGATCACAAAGAAGTCGATGAGCGCGACGGGACGATTTACTCGTCTTCCTCGGGTTGCTCCTCGGGCGGCGCGAGGCCTTCGAGACCCTTCAGGAGCTCTTCTTCCGTCATGCGCTCAACGGCGACTTCGGTATCGTCTGCATCCACGCTTGCACCGGCGGAACCGATCAGCGGCACAGTGTCAGGCTCGGGCTCGTCGACCTCGACGAACTTCTGCAGCGAGTGCACCAGCTCCTCGCGGAGGTCCTCCGGCGAAATGGTGGTCTCAGCAATTTCGCGCAAAGACACAACAGGGTTCTTGTCGTTATCACGGTCAACCGTTAGTTGTGAACCAGACGAAATCATGCGGGCGCGGTGGGCGGCCAGCAGGACCAGGTCAAACCGGTTGTCGACCTTGTCGATACAATCTTCTACGGTGACGCGAGCCATCGACTGTCGCTCCGTTGTGGGTGGGACGAAATATGTGGATGAATGCCGGTAGTTATAGGGACCGGGAGGGTTTCGCAAGGCCAATTTGTGATTTGGCCTCGCCAAACGGCTCTGCTACCCCCACATTGGCGCTGGGATGGGTGGTTACCCGGGCCGCCGGCGAGGGCGGCGCCGGGTATGTGCAAGTTGGCCATAACTATACCTTGATTGCCCCGACTTCTCCGGATTTGCGGTTTCGACGGGTTTCGGCGGGACTTTAGAAGCGCGCGGCTTGCTGTCGCCGCGCCAACAATAAACGATCAATCACGAACTCTACGCGAGCAAACTGAATGTCACCTTCCTCTACCGACAAGATCGCGCTCTTCATCGATGGAGCCAATCTCTACGCGACGGCAAAAACTCTGGGCTTCGACATCGATTACAAGCGCCTGCTGAAGGAGTTTCAGAGCCGCGGGACGCTACTTAGGGCGTTCTACTACACCGCGATCATCGAGGATCAGGAGTACTCCTCGATCCGGCCGCTGATCGACTGGCTCGA